>JAYYHB010000027.1:0-8161 GCA_036157095.1 Pseudomonadota bacterium | reverse complement strand
CTTTGTCGAAGCATGGACAGTTTTTTACTGGGCGTGGTGGTTAGCGCTAGGACCCTATATGGGGGTATTTATCACTAAGATTTCGAGAGGCCGCACGCTACGCGAATTGATTCTGGGAGGCATTGGTTACGGAACCCTTGGCTGTACGGTTTTCTTCGCCATCTTAGGCAACTATGCGCTCTATCTTGAGCTGAATCAGCTTTACCCAGTCATAGAGACCCTGAATACAGTTGGAGCACCTGCGGCTATTGTTGGCGTGTTGGGTACACTGCCGATGGCGAGCGCGGCGATCCTCATTTTTACCCTCGTATGCGTAATTTTTGCAGCCACCAGCTACGACTCGGCCTCCTACACCCTCGCGGCTTCTGCCACCCGCTCTTTGGCGCCCGGAGATCACCCTCATCGTGGGCATCGTGTGTTTTGGGCGTTTTTGCTGGGGCTGCTGCCGATCACCTTGGTGTATATGGGTGGACTCAAACCCCTACAATCGGCAGTGACCTTGGCTTCGGGACCCCTTTTTATGGTAACGGTCATGCTCACGATGTCTCTGTGGCGATCCATTCACACGGCGGAATCAGCGCGTAGCGTCACCGGGGAGCCCTCCAAAGTATCCTGATAAGTTTAGGAATAAGCATGGCGAAACTGAATTGGCATTGGCTTAGCCTGTCGCAGACTTGTCAGAATCTGAAGAGTGGCCAAGCTAGTGCTATGCGGCTGACACAAGAGATGTTGGAGCGCGCACAGGCGCTGGAGAATCAAACCTTCTGTTATGCAAGTCTTTTAGCAGACGAGGCTTTAGCAGCAGCCCGGGCATTGGATCAAAAACAGGCCGCAGGCGAGCCCCTGGGCTTACTTCATGGTGTGCCCATTGGTATCAAGGACCTGCTTTATACGCAGGGAGTGCCGACCGCGTCCGGAACCCTGGTGATGAAAGACTTTCGTCCACCCTACTCGGCGACGGTGGTGAATCGCCTGCGTGATGCGGGTGCAGTGCTGCTCGGAAAAACCCAACTTACCGAGGGTGCCTTTGGTGCCCATCATCCCGATGTTGTTCCTCCCCTGAACCCGTGGGCTAGGCAAGCTTGGACAGGAGTTTCGTCTTCAGGTTCAGGTGTCGCCGTAGCGGCTGGTGTGGCCTTCGCAGCGATCGGATCAGATACGGGTGGCAGCATTCGTTTTCCCTCGGCGAGCTGCGCGCTGGTGGGCCTCAAGCCCACCTATGGACGGGTTAGTCTGCACGGGGCTTTTCCCCTAGCCAACAGCCTGGATCATCTCGGACCGATGACGCGCTGTGTTGAGGACGCGGCTCGACTGCTTTGCGTCATGGCGGGCTATGACCCCGAAGATCCGAACTCGGTCGATATCCCAGTGCCCAACTATCTGAGGTCTCTTTGCAGCGCCGATGATGGCGACATGCCCCTGGTAGGCAAACGTATTGGTGTGGATTGGTCCTATGTAAGCGATGGGGTTGAGCCAGCGGTTGTCAGCGTGACGCAACGGGCACTTCGGCAGTTGGCAGACCTGGGTGCCCAGGTGATCGAAGTCGAGATACCAAACAGTGCAAAAGTGCTGGCGGAAGCGTGGGGGATAACCTGCGCAGTGGAATGCGCTAGGGCCCATGCGAACTATTTTCCTACCCGGCAAGACCAATATGGTCCAGTGCTCAGGGGCCTTATTGAACTCGGTCTGCGCACAGATCCGCAAGACTACGAGGCGTTGCAACAGCTGCGCGTCGGTTTTAGCGCTCAGCTGGATCAAGTGCTAGATGGTGTTGATGCCATCATTTCGCCCTGCATGCCAATGTCGACGCCGACAGCGGCGCTTATGGATAACGGCGCTCCTGCGGAAGAGGGTAAGGCGGACTTTTTGCTGTTCACTGCGCCCTTTGATTATTCAGGGCACCCGACGCTGACCCTGCCGATGGCGCCCCAAGCCAACGAGTTGCCGGGTTCGTTTCAGTTGATTGGCCGCAAGATGGATGAGGAGACCCTGATTTATTTAGGGTCCGCCTTTGAGGGAGGGACGATGCCTATTACTTATCCGGAGCTGCTGGTATGAGGGAACTGAGAAGGCTAAGCCCTGCACTGTTAATAGTGTTATCGCTGGGCCTCTTGCCTGTAAAGGTGCTGGCCAGCGATATCGAGGGTTGGTGGCAGTCTTGGGACTCATTACTGCTGGTCTCCGTCGAGCAAGGTCAGGCGAGAGTGTTCGCTGCAGGCATTTTGAATCCATCCTTAGTGAAGGGTGAACTCGTGAGCTGGAGTCTTGAGGAACCGTTGACCGATGCCGAAAACCCAGACGCTAACCTGCGCAACCGCTCTCTGCTTGGGCTTGAAGTGGGGGATAAGCTGCGCGAGAAGGGGGAGTACTGGCAGGGCCGCATCTATGATCCCCGCAGCGGCACTTGGTATAAGTCACGGCTATCCATTGTGGACGGGCAGCTCAATATTCGAGGATATATTGGCATGCCCATGCTCGGTCAAACTCGGGTCTTTGATCCCTATGAACCCTGCAAGGTTTACGAGGACAAGGTCATGGTGATTTGGCCGGAAGTGGAGGCACCGGCGTGCTCGATTGATTCCAGAACCGAGCCAGCATCGCCGTAGGTGATGATCACTAAGCCAAGCATGGCAGTTGGCGGTTGATTCTCTCTAAGTTCGATCATCGCCGCTCGCGAGCCAACTTTGCTGACTATGTAGATACCCTCAAACGTATCTACCCAACCTTTGACCCGCTGCACCGATTCACTCAAATTATTAAGCAGTGTCTCCAGAGAAGTTCGGGCGATAGTTTCCTCTTGATGCCACGTGTGAGCGCTAAAGCTTGGTTGCGTTGTTAAAAAATGGTCGTTAAACGTGGCGTCGTCGGCATGCTGCCATCGCAGTACGGTGTCAATGAGATCTGGATCCTGGCTACTTAACTGCGGGGTCAGGTGATGCAGCTCAAAGTCGGGGTTGAGGTCGGTTTTGCTCACGACGTGTAGGTGGGCTTGCGCTGCCTGAGCGCGCACTAAATTACCCACGTATTTGTCTTGGGAGCGCGCTGCATGATTTGAGGCGTCCACCAGTACTACGCAGGCCACGGGCGTAAAGCCTGGATAGTGACAGTGCTGCCAAACTCGCGCGGGTTCGGCTACACCACTGGTCTCCATGATGACGCGCTGAACGGCGAGTTCACGCAACTCATCTAGTGCTTTGCTGAGGTCGTCACTGATGCTGCAACAGATACAGCCGTTCGACAGGCCGATGACCGTCCCGTCATCGGATTCGCTGCGAATCAAAGATTCATCGATGTTGACGTCACCGAAGTCGTTGACCAGTACGGCGACCCCCGGCGGCAGCCCAGGGTAAGACAGAAGCTTGTTGATAAGCGTGGTTTTACCGGCGCCCAGGTAACCGCCGATCAGGGTGATGGGAATGGTATGGCTAGTTGCAGCATTATTGCTCATGGAATGGGGAATACCCTGCCTTCGAACACAGTCGCGTGAATACCAATATCGCGCAGCGCCATGGGGTCGCAATTCAGGGGGTCATCGTCCAGAACAGTAAAGTCTGCCCGTTTGCCAGCGCGTAGACTGCCGGTGATATCCGCCATGCCAATGGTATGTGCCGCGTTAATAGTGATGGCCTCCAGCGCCTGCTGTTGAGTCAGTTTCTCCGCAGCACCCATGACCTGCCCCCGATGGTTCATGCGGTTCACCGCCACCCATATACTGTTGAGTGGCTCTGCAGGAGCCATGGTGAAATCGGAATGCACGGTGGTATTGATACCCGCAGCAAAGCAGCTGCCAATGCGCGCCATTTGGCTAGCGCGCTCATAGCCGATGCCCGATTTTGCGTAGCTGTCGGAAAGCTCGTGCAGGTAGTAGACGTTGGCAGACACCTGAGCTCCCAGGGCCTTAATTCGCCGAATCTGCTCCGGCGTGCTGAAGCCAAAGTGCTCGAAGGTAAAGCCGTGACTAAACCGTGGTTTCTCTTCCTGCATTTTTTGCAGAATATCCAGCGTTAGCTCCAAACCAAGATCGCCGGTGACATGCACATGAATCTGATAGCCCGCATGCCAGTAAGCGCGAATATGCCTTTCCAATTCTTCCGGTGCAGCCAGCCATTCGCCATGGTGACCGTCGATGTAGCCTGGCTCCTGCATCTGGGCGAGCTGGCTGAAGAAAGCCCCGTCACTGAATAATTTAATATGACGACCAAAGCTGAGGCGATGACTATTGTGTCTCAGTAAGTCGGCGGCCATGGCTGGGCCCTCTTCGGGTTTACGCCCGCCGTGGGTTAGCCGGGTGCCATGTACGACAAGGCGCGTACGAAAGGGCACGTCGTCCCCTTCGAGTTGTTCGGTCAGGGCCTTGGCCTCTGCATCAAGGTTAAACATGCCCGTGGCAAGGTCGCCTATGCTGGTGTGACCGCCGTGATGGACGACTTGTTTGAGGCGTCTAAGCCCTTCAGCGTATTTCTCCGGTGCCAATATCCACGGATTCAGTCGGTTGATCGCGAAGCCAAGGCCCACCTCAAAAAAATGGCCTTGGTCGATATCGATCTGCAAACCCGGTTTGATTTGAACGGGATCAATACCCGCCGCGCTCATGGCCGGGTCGTTCATATAGAGCTCGTGAAAGGAGCGGTGCCAAACGATGATGGGTCGTTGATCACTGACTTGCTGAATGCGGGCTTTGTCCATCTCGCCATGCCAGAGCTGGTGATAACCCCAGATAAACAGCGGTTCTTCGGCGGGCTTACTGCGATGCAGGGCCTGCATGCGCGCATCAAATGCAGCGGGGTCCGTGACCGGCTCAACATCGCCCCACGGCAGCTTCCAGCGCATGGCTGTAATGAACTCCATTGGCAGTATTACCGCTGCCATGCTTGGGTGAAGGTGCGGGTCAATAAAGCCCGGGCAAATGATTTTGTCTGCAAATTGCTCGTCCACCGTGAATTGCTGGCCTTCTAACCAAGGCTGCATACGTTCGGGTTCGCCGACTTCCAAAATGTTCCCATCGCGCACCAGTACGGCCGAGGCCCGAGGCATGGACGAATTCATGGTGATAACCGAGCGGGCTTTATACAGTGTCAGCATGCTTTTTCTTACGAGGCTCTGGCCGCTAAGAGCAGGTCGGCGCCTTTTTCTGCCAACATGATGGTCGCGGCGTTGGTGTTGCCGCTGACCACGTAGGGCATCACCGATGCATCGATCACCGAGAGTCCTTCGAGGCCCATGACACCCAGGTTTGGGTCGACAACCTTGCCAATGCTGCAGGTGCTTGTGGGATGATAGACCGTGCTCGCCTCATTGCGGATATAGGCCATAAGGTCCTCATCACTGTTCACATCGATATCCTCGCTTGGTGATAGTCGCTGTTTTAGGTAAGGCCGCAGGTCAGACTGCTGAAAAACGTTGAGCAAGATACGCATACCTTTGAGCAACGTGTCTTGATCCATAGGTGAGCTGAGGTAGTTGGCGCTGATGGCCGGCGGGTCAACCATGTTGGCGCTTTTGATGTGAATTGAACCACGAGATTCCGGGCGGGACTGGTTCACCACGGCGGTGATCGCGGGATCCTTCATGGCCTGAATTTTGCCCTCATTGTTGTAAAGGGTCCCACCGGAGGCGAAGTGAATTTGCACGTCTGGTGCCTCTAGGCCTTCTCGCGTATGGCAAAACGCGCCCACCGGGGCCGAGCCAGTGGTAAGCGGTCCTTGTCGTAAGAAAAACCATTTTAATGCAGCAGGCACAAGATTGAGACCCTGTACTTCCCGATTGATAGAGCTCTTAGGCTCAGTGCCGTAGACCACCTTGCATAGCAGATGATCCTGCAGGTGCTCGCCCACGTCTGGGGCATGATGTACGACGTCGATGCCCAAGTGGCGCAAGCGCTCGCCATCACCCACACCTGAGACTTCCAGAAGTTGAGGTGATGCGATCGCACCGCCGCTGAGAATGATGTGGGCGCCATGGATGGTCTCGCTCTTGCCGCGACGGATGATCTCAACGCCATAGGCCCGTTTGCCCTCAAAGAGCAGGCGCTGGGCATGAGCGTGGGTGAAGATAGCGAGGTTGGTGCGTGAACGGACCGGGTTAAGGTAGGCACTGGCGGTGCTCCAGCGTCGGCCGTTGTTCTGCGTGAACTGATAGTAACCGCAACCTGCTTGATCGACGCCGTTAAAATCCGGGTTGCTGGGTATGCCAGCTTGATTCATGGCTTGTATAAAAACATCATCCATGGGGCGTTTGTCGCGCACGTCCTGTACGTGCAGTGGCCCATCGGTGCCGTGCATATCATCCACGTGAATCTGTTGTTTTTCGGCTTTTTTGTAGTAGGGCAGAACTTCTTCCCAAGACCAGCCTTTCGCGCCAGCCTGTTCCCAAGCTGCAAAGTCCAAGGGCACCCCACGAACATAGATCATGCCGTTGATGGCACTGGAGCCGCCAAGAGCCTTGCCCCGAGGCCACAGGACCTGCCGATTGTTCAGCTCCGGCTCGGGCTCGGTTTGAAAGCCCCAATCGAATTTTGAATTGCCAAAGGTTGCTGCCCAGCCCGCGGGAACGTGGAGTAAGGGCGAGCGGTTGCTGCCGCCGGCTTCCAGCAAACACACGCGAATATCTGGGTCGGCGCTTAGGCGATTGGCAAGCACACAGCCCGCAGAGCCCGCGCCCACAATGATGTAATCGAAATGGCTCATGGATCTCCTCCCGGCGAATAGCATGCCATAACTCCTTTAATCTCACTCGACTTTTGCGCGGCCCCCAAAGGCGCTATCGTGCTGCCGCGCCGTGAATGCAGGCTGTTTGAAGGGAGTGTTATGGATCCAGTAAGTCAGGGAGTCGTCGGTGCGGCGCTCGCGCAAACCGCGGCAAGACGTACAACGCTGGCGACCGTCGCCTGGTACGGTGCCCTAGGGGGTATGGCGCCAGACCTCGATGTGCTGTTTCAGTCCTCTACCGATCCGCTGTTGTTTCTGGAGTTCCATCGCCAATTTACGCATTCGCTGGTCTTTATTCCCGTTGGCGCGTTGCTCGTATTCCTTGCCCTGCGAGCTGTCGCGAACCGGATAAAAATACTGCAGGGTCTTACTACCTGTGAGGCGTACTTGGCCTGTCTGATGGGTTATGCCACCCACGGCCTTTTGGATTCTTGCACCTCCTACGGCACGCAGCTGTTTTGGCCGTTCTCAGATGCACGGGTTGCATGGGATACCATGTCCATCGTCGACCCACTGTTCACCATTCCCCTGCTGGTATTCGTTATTGCAGCAGCGCGAACCCAGCGCCAATGGCTGTCATGGCTTGCCTGCGGCTGGATGCTGAGCTTCTTCGCCCTAGGTTGGGTGCAACACGAGCGCGCGATGCAGGCGGCTACCCAGGTCGCCAGCATACGCGGGCATGAACCGCTGCGTCTTTCGGTCAAGCCGTCGTTTGCAAATCTGTTGGTCTGGAAGGCGATTTACGAGCATGAAGACTCGTACTATGTCGACGCTGTGCGCGTGGGTGCGCAGATGACTTGGTTTCCCGGCGCTCGCGTGCCAAAGCTTGACTTGGGCATCCACTTTCCTGGCGTAAAACCCGATTCCCAGCAAGCTTTGGATATCGAGCGTTTTCGCTGGTTCTCCGACGATTATCTGGCACCCATAGAAAATTCACCGCGTATCGTGGACATGCGCTACAGCATGGTGCCCAACGAAGTAGAACCCATGTGGGGGATCGATGTTGACCCCGCGAAGCAAACTGCTCATGTCCGCTGGTGGTCTAGTCGGGAACTTACGGACATCCAGCAGCGAAATTTTGCAGGCATGTTGTTAGGTATCTCTGGTATACCGCTGCCTGCGCAGGACACAGCACCGTGAGCGTCCTCTCCTCGATGGCCGAGGAGGCAGCCATGCTGCTGCGCGAGCGCGGTCAAACCATCGTTGTCGCAGAAACCTCAACCGGCGGACTTATCTCTTCAGCATTGCTTGCTGTACCCGGCGCGTCGGCGTACTACAAAGGCGGCAGCGTGCTTTACACCTTTGAGTCGAGGAAAAAGCTGCTGCGCATCACACGGCAGGATGTTGAAGGCTTGGCACCCATGAGTGAGGGCTTGGTGATGGCTTTTGCTCGCAAGGCTCAGGATCATTTCGATGCTACCTGGGCGATTGCAGAGCTGGGTATCGCCGGACCC
>JAYYHB010000026.1:0-8741 GCA_036157095.1 Pseudomonadota bacterium | reverse complement strand
GGTTGAATCATGGTCTTTATGCGGGACACGGCTGCCGAGTTCTTAAGCTTTCCCGATGAGGTTGAGATGGAATTTGTCGGTCCAGGAAGCGGCGGCAACGCGCGTATGTTCGTTGTCGACGTGTCATAAGCTGTCGTCGCTTTTATTCTACTGCATCATGCAAGACGAGTCGCAGCGTTTTAACCAAACGAACGGCGCCTTAGATGCTAATCACGTTGGCCACAAAGGCGCAGGATGGGCTGTCACTCGCTTCGGCGGTGCCCTGTATCTGAGTCTGGCCATTGACCTAGATATTTATGTGAGGCGAATCCCACTCCAGCTATCGTCAGCCGCCCAACGTTGTTTTAAATACGAACTTGTAGTTCACTATTTTAGAAAGCGTCTTGGGGAGAACAACGTGCCGATTAACATACTGGGAATGATCGGTGTGGCGCCACCGCCGGGTGCTGCCACCGTCCATATTGTTGGTGGCGGCATCGACCGTGATTACATTAAAGCCTTTACCCAGGCCCATGAAAAATCAGATTTTGATGCCATTCTTATCGGGCATTCGTCCAGTTCTGCCGACGGTTTCGGCATCGCCCAGTACGTGGCGACCCATTCAGAGCGCGTCAAGATATTACTTGCGCATCGACCAGGGTTTGCTTCACCCACACAGGCTGCTCGTCGTGTTGCAACACTAGATAATCTGATTGAGGGGCGGCTATGGCTACATATTATTACTGGTGGAGTCGACGCGGATCAGCGCAGGGACGGTGATTATACCCCCCACGATGAGCGTTATGAGCGCACTGACGAATATCTTGAGATCATGCGTCGAGTGTGGAATGCCACTGAGCCCGTCGATTTTGAGGGTAAGTTCTATCGAGTGAGTCGTGCGGCTTCTGATGTGCAGGCGCACCAAAAGCCACATGTACCGCTCTGGTTTGGTGGAGTGTCGGATGCCGCAATTCCCGTAGGCGCAAAGCATTGCGATACCTATGCCCTGTTTGGCGAACCCAGGGCTCAGGTATTGGAATTGATGACCCGTATCAACGCCGAGGCCGCGGACCATGGGCGGCGACCGAGTTATAACCTATCTTTTCGGCCAATCATTGGTGCGACCGAAGAAGAGGCTTGGCGCAAGGCTGAAGTGATATTGGCGGGCGTAGAGGCCTCGGGTGGGGGAGGAGGCGCCGGCATTCCCCAGGCGGAAACCGCACGTCGCCTGATGCGGTTGATTGAGGGCGGGGATGTCCAAGACGAACGCCTGTGGGTGCCCATCGCAGCGGCGGCGAAGGGAAGCGGCAACTCTACGGCCTTGGTAGGCACTGCAGAACAGGTTGCCGAGGCAATTTCGAAGTATTACGACTTAGGTGTATCCGGCGTGCTGATTCGCGGCTTTGACCCTTTCAACGATGCAATCGAATATGGTCACGAGCTCATTCCGCAAATTCGGGAAAAAGTTGCCTCGAGAGATGCAGCAAAGGCTGCTCAGTAGCTATTCGGTCGCGCTGATCTGGGTGCAGTGCAACGTTGAAGTCTAAGAGGCTAATAAACAAAAACATATGGCCAAAAAGACAAGAGCCAAATCAAATGCCTAATATGCACGCCCTTCAAGAGGGCCGATGATAGCCCAGTCCACGATGATTGAAGCGGCCGCCAAGCTCACGCATACCAAAAAAATAATCCCCAAAAGGCGCCAAATATGGAACTTTTCTTCCTTGTCCGGCGCTGGCGGTTGTTCTTCTGGGTGCATCAAAATTTCCTTGGCGATTCCCTAAGGGTCATTGTGTTAAGGCTGAGTTATTGCAGCCATGGCCGCGACTTGAGCTCGGTCGAGCCCGGCGTATTCCGCTGAGTCGAGAACCGAGTTCCAGCTGTTTGGATCGAGCTCGATGCCGTGCTGCATTCTTCGCGCGGTGCTCTCTTTTTCCGGGTCGCCGGGTAAGCGTACACGGTCAACGCCATCAGCCGGCGTGCTGGCCATAATATAGTCGATCATCGCGCTGACTTCCTGGTCGAATGCTTGCAGATCGCCGATGGCAGCAGGGTCAATCAAAATCGACAGCATGTTATTGAGGGTTGCGCCTAATCGCGGGTGCTCAGGCTGCATTGTGAACAATCCTCCCAAAGCACCACCAAGAAGCTCGCAAATAACCATCAGACCGTATCCTTTGTGCGCGCCGAAGGGTTGCATCGAACCACTGGCGTTCTTGCCAAAGATTACGGCCGGATCCGTCGTCTCGACGCCATTTTCATCTACCAACGATTGAGGTGGCACAGGTATTCCCTTCATATGGGCAACGCGCACCTTGCCCGCAGCGACAGTGGTGGTCGCCATATCCAATACAATATGCTGACCATCCGGTCTTGGTACCGCGCAGCAGTAGGGATTGGTAATAAAGCGACGATCTCGGCCACCGAAGGCAACCACCATAGGGTCATGCCCGACAACATTGACGTAATGCATGGAGACTAATCCACGGTCCGCGCAGTGCTCGGCGAAGGCACCTATTCGTCCCAGGTGTGCGGCATTTCCCAGTGCGACGCAGGCCAAACCGTGTTTCTTTGTCCTCTCGACACCAATATCCATGGCCTCAATACCCACGACGCGGCCAAGTCCTGTGCCCGCATCGATGCTCACGATGGCACCGTTGTCTTTGACGATCTGCGCGTGACGATGAGGGTCCACGAGCTGATCCATCATGCCTTTGACATAAGACGGGACCATACCGACACCGTGAGAATCGTGGCCCTTGAGGTTAGCCTCGACGAGGTGGTGGGCAACTGCGTCAGCATGGGCTGAGGGGGCGCCGGCGGCGACCAACACGGCACTAGTAATCTTTGTTAGAGACAGATGTTCAATCAGCATGACGATCCTCAGACAAATTGCTCGCTGATTGAAACAGGTAAGGCGGCGTCACTGCAATGGTGCCTCTGGTAGCGATGTCAGACTTATAGCATCGGCTGAGCGATGAGAGCGCAAGATCGCGTACCAGCGAGTTTGGTAAAGCGATTAGATCCGGTCTTAGGAATTGGCGTTGGGAGGGGTATGGCGCACCCGACAGGATTCGAACCTGTAATCCCCGGTTTCGTAGACCGGTGCCTTATCCAGTTTGGCCACGGGTGCATGAGTGGATTTCAACGCGGGCAGGATTATCTGGAAGAACGAATCACTTCTCAAGGTGTTTAAGCGTTATCCCACAGCGGCTTTGTCAATATATCGCCATCGTGAGGTGTTTCGAGCTATTCTTTTCATCACCATTAAAGAGGCTTGGCATGACATTGACAGTGGATCCAATGGTAATGGAGGGAGTCCAGCTGATGCTGGTAGGCATGGGCACGGTCTTCGTCTTTCTCACTCTCCTGATCTTTGCAGTGAGGGCGATGAGCGCACTTATTGTGAAGTGTTTTCCGCCAGCAACTGCTCAAATCAATATAGGCGTGTTGTCCTCAGGAGGTGTGCCTGGCGCGCATGTGGCGGCCGTGGCCGCTGCCATTGAAAAGCACCGAGGGTCCTAAGCACCCGAGAATAACAGCGTCGTCAAAATCGCTTTGACCACGCGTATCGGTCCTATCACGGAGGAATCATGAATCAATCTGCACTTGGGATAACAGATGTCGTGCTGCGCGACGCGCATCAAAGTTTACTGGCAACGCGTATGCGAATCGACGACATGCTGCCCATAGCGGAAAAGTTAGATCAAGTTGGATTTTGGTCACTTGAGTCTTGGGGTGGTGCGACCTTCGATGCCTGTGTTCGATACCTCGGTGAGGATCCCTGGCAACGTATTCGCTTGCTCAAAGGGGCTATGCCAAATACACCCCAGCAGATGTTGCTGCGTGGCCAAAACATACTGGGCTATCGCCATTATGCGGACGATCTCGTTGAGAAATTTGTCGAGCGTGCAGCCACTAACGGCGTTGATGTATTTCGAATCTTTGATGCGATGAACGACATGCGAAATCTGCAAACGGCGGTCAGGGCGACCTTAGCGACGGGGAAGCATGCTCAGGGCACGATCTCCTACACCGTCAGTCCCGTCCATACCCTGCAGCTTTGGCTCGATTTGGGCAGGCAGATAGAGGACATGGGCGCAAACAGTTTGTGTATTAAGGATATGGCTGGCCTGCTTAAACCCTATACCGCCTTTGAGTTGGTAAGCGGCCTTAAAGAGAGTCTGGACATACCCATTCATATGCAGTGCCATGCGACCACGGGCATGTCGACGACCACCTACCTAAAGGCGATTGAGGCCGGAATCGATAACGTGGATACCGCGATATCGTCGATGAGTATGACCTACGGGCATTCGGCGACCGAATCCTTGGTGGCCATATTGCAGGATCAGCCGCGAGACACGGGTCTTGATATCGAGTTGCTGGAAGAGATTTCAGCCTACTTTCGAACCGTGCGAAAGAAATACGCGCAATTTGAAGGCAGTCTGCGCGGTGTAGATTCTCGCATCTTGGTGGCCCAGGTGCCTGGAGGGATGTTGACCAACCTTGAGGGCCAGCTAAAAGAGCAAAATGCGGTTGATCGACTCGACGAGGTACTGGAGGAAATTCCCAAGGTGCGCGAAGACCTCGGCATGATTCCCTTAGTCACCCCAACATCACAGATTGTAGGCACCCAGGCGGTGATCAATGTTCTAAGTGGCAGCCGTTACACATCAATTACCCGCGAATCGGCTGGTGTGCTGCGCGGAGAATACGGCGCCACACCGGCTTCGGTGAATGAGGATTTACGGGTGCGTGCCTTGGATGGCGATGACCTGATTACATCAAGGCCGGCAGACCATCTGGAGCCAGAACTTGCCACTCAAACCGAATCGTTGCGTGCCGTCGCCAGAGAAGAAGGCTTTAGCGTTGGGCAAAACGAAGGCGGTAGCGAGGTGGACGATGTGCTGACTTATGCGCTGTTCCCGCAAGTTGCGACCAAATTCTTGGCCAATCGCGGTAACCCCGAGGCGTTTGAACCCGCACCGGATCCGAATGCCGCGACAGCAAATGCAGCTCCTCCAACAACCAGCACATCATCTGCGGAATCTGCCCAATACACGGTGTCGGTAGATGGTCATGCCTATCAGGTTGTGGTGGCTGAGGGCGCGGTCAATCTCACGCCTGCTGTTTTCGCTCAACCGGCTCCCGCCGCCCCTGCAACTGTTGGGGGTACTGCGACGCCAATAACAGCGGGCCTCGCAGGCTCCATTCATCAGGTAACGGTTGACGTTGGCGATGCTGTGAGCGAGGGCCAAGTGGTTTGCATACTCGAAGCGATGAAAATGGAGACCGAGGTGCGGGCCGGAACTGCGGGCACGGTCGCGAGTATAGATATCGCCGTGGGCGATAGCGTAGCCGTCGGCCAGACGCTTCTTACTCTGTCTTAGAGTGATGCGGCGGTTAAAAATCCTCATGTTGGAGCAGCTAATTGGAATTGTTTGAACAACTTTGGGCCGGATCTGGACTAGCCCAAATTAGCACCGGTCAGACCGCCATGATTGTGGTCAGCCTGTTGCTGCTGTACTTGGCAGTAGCGAAGAAGTTCGAGCCGCTGCTGCTTGTGACGATCGGGTTTGGAGGTTTGTTAAGCAATATTCCTGGCGTTGAGATTGCTACTAGCGATGGACTGCTACACCTCATTTATTTGATCGGTATTGAAACTGGGGCGTTTCCACTTCTGATTTTTATGGGAGTGGGCGCCATGACCGATTTTGGTCCCGTACTTGCAAACCCCAAAACGTTTCTGTTAGGAGCTGCTGCCCAGTTCGGTATTTTTGCGACACTGCTCGGAGCCGTCGCCATGAGCAGTTTAGGTTGGATGGAGTTTTCTATGAGCCAAGCTGCCGCTATAGGCATCATTGGCGGTGCAGACGGTCCGACGGCGATCTTTGTTGCGGGTAAGCTCGCTCCGGAGCTGTTGGGAGCCATAGCGATCGCAGCCTACTCCTATATGGCGCTTGTGCCGATAATTCAGCCGCCGATTATGCGAGCGTTAACGAGTGAGCGAGAGCGGGCAATCGAAATGGTGCAGCTTCGGGAAGTCAGCCAATTGGAAAAAATTGTGTTTCCGCTCTTGCTACTGCTACTGGTCGCGTTTTTGTTGCCTTCGGCGGCTCCTTTGCTGGGAATGTTCTGTTTCGGCAACTTCATGCGTGAATGCGGGGTGGTAGATCGACTGACAGATACCACGCGAAACGCGCTGATTAATATCGTTACGATCATGCTCGGATTAGGGGTCGGGTCAAAGCTGCAGGCCGAGAATTTTTTGACCACCCAGACCCTGGGGATTCTTGTTCTGGGAATGCTCGCCTTCAGTATTGGCACAGCCAGTGGAGTACTAATGGCGAAGCTCATGAACCGGTTGTCCTCTGACCCGATTAACCCACTCATCGGTGCGGCCGGGGTTAGTGCGGTTCCCATGGCGGCCCGAGTTGTTAATAAAGTCGGTCTTGAGGCGAATTCGCAAAACTACTTGCTGATGCATGCCATGGGTCCAAACGTTGCCGGAGTTATTGGATCCGCTGTTGCCGCGGGCCTTATGATCATGCTGGTGGGGAGCTAAAATAAGACGCAAATTAGCGCTTCGTGCAGTGCGCTGTTAATATCGCACGGTTAAAAATACCGATCCTATATGAAATTCCAAAGCTGCTTACTATTCCTGTTTGGTGTCTTTGCGCCGGCCTTCGCGGCCGCAGAGTATTGGATTTCCGTTGCTAGTTTCAAGAATCGGGATAGTGCCGAGTCTGCTCTGGTAAACGCACAGGTAAAGAGTGAACTAGCTTTCACCGTATACGGTGCGCGAACGGATAAGGGCTTCTTTTTTCGCGTCATGGCAGGGCCATACCTCACCCTGAGAGAGGCTAAGAGGGCGCAACAAACTTTGTCCTCCAGTGGTCTGAGCGCAGGTTGGATCTGGAGCGATAGCTCCCAATCATTTAGCCTGGACGTAACGAATCTCAACGAAACATCGAGTTTAGTTGAAGCGCAATCCCCTGGAGGCTCATCGGGTTTTGAAACCAGTTCTTCGGATACCGAGTGGGACCGTGATTGGAGTGACGAATGGGACGATGAGTTCGATTTTGATGAGAACTTAGATTTCGGCACCGAAGGTACGCTCACTCCTGAAAACAGCGCGCCAAGTCAAAAAGCGTTACCGCAAATTCAGGAAACTGCACCAGAGGGCTATCAGCTGAATAAGCTGCGGCGCGAGGCTAGAGCGCCGCCCCTAGAGCACCTAAACCTAGTAGTGTCTCTCAACCAAACCCGCCCCAAGCTTCCGCCCAATTCAGAACCCGAAGAAAAGAAAAAAAGCAAAGACGCAGTACCAACATATTCCCCAGATCAGATCATTGAATTTTCGCTTGACATGCCCGTGGCACTACCTCGGCGCGAGAGTGCTCCTGAAGGTTTTGCAGTCGATGGTCGGCTAGATGAGAACATTTGGGCAGCGCTACCAGGTGCTGACAACTTTTTGGTGGACGATCCCGATACCCTCGCCAAGCCCGCCTATCGCACGGTAGTAAAAGCTTTCTACACCGAGAAAGGGCTTTATGTTGGCATCAATATGGAGCAACCGACGCAGACTCTGGTTCGTCGCCTGTCAGGTCGTGATATGTATGTTCGACGGGACAGGGTGGGCGTTACCCTCGACACGTCAGGCGAAGGTCGCTACGGCTATTGGATCAATGTTGCTTTAGGTGGCAGTCAATCCGACGGCACGCTGCTGCCTGAGCGACAGTTCAGCAGAGATTGGGATGGGGCTTGGTATTCGGGCACCGCGGTCACCGAATCCGGCTGGAGTGCTGAGTTTTTCTTGCCTTGGTCTCAAGTTGCTATGCCTCAAAACCCCGGGCAGCGTACGATCAAGGCCTACATTTCGCGAAAGGTCGCGCACCTCGATGAAGACTGGAGTCTGCCAGCGTTGCCAAGAACGCAGCCCTTATTTATGTCTCGAATGCAGCCGATCACGTTGCAGCGCGTCGCACCAGTGCAGAACTGGAGTGTTTTTCCATACGTGTCATTAACTCATGACTTTGTTGAGGGCGATAACAGTCAAAAGATTGGCGCTGACCTGTTCTGGCGACCGTCGACAAATTTTCAGGCTACAGCTGCATTGAAGCCAGATTTTGGCTCTGTTGAAAGCGACGACGTCGTCGTTAATTTGGGCGCTTTCGAAACTTTTTTCCCCGAGAAACGCCTGTTTTTTCAGGAAGGCATTGAGGTCTTCACTGCAACCCCCAGAGCCGAAGGCGGTAACCCCACCACGTTGCTCAATACGCGTCGTATTGGCGGGATCGGACGAGAACCTGAGTTACCAGATGGGACTGAGCTAAGCAATTTGGAGCGACAAAAGCCTGTCGAGCTCGAGGGAGCGCTGAAAACGGTGGGCTCAATCGGCTCCGTACGCTACGGCATTCTGGGTGCGTTCGAAGACCAGACAGGGTATGAAGCTGGAGGTCAGCGCTTTATGCAGGCAGGGACCGACTACGGTGTGGCGAGGGCACTGTATGAGGGAAAGACTAAGGACGGCAATTATCGCGCATTGGGCTTTCTTTCAGCTTTGACCAGTCACCCTGATCAAGAGACCCGGGCACACGGTGTCGACTACCACTATCTCACTGCTCAGGGAGATTGGAAGGTAGACGGTCAGTTTTTGTTCTCATCAGCGGATGAGCGTCGCGATGGATTTGGTGGATTTGTGGATATTGGTCGAGATTTTGGTAAAGGAAGGAGATTACGCATTGGTTACTCTCACT
>JAYYHB010000025.1:0-5427 GCA_036157095.1 Pseudomonadota bacterium | reverse complement strand
ATTTCCGGCGGCGGTGCCGATTACCAGCGCGAATGTCACGCAATTATCCACGCGATCTGCTCCAGTCGAGCGCGCGGGTACAATCACATTCGAGCCGGGGGTCTACGTACAGCACGCCTCTTTTCGCTTACCGCAAAGCGCGCTTATTTGGCGCAACAATAATGCGCTGCCAGGCGTTAAAGTGGCGGCCAAGGGTCAGCGCTTTGTTACGGTAAGCGGACCCTTTGTGAATCGAGATCAAGCCCTCGATTATCTGACCCAATTTGGTATCACCTCTCAGCCTTACTTTGTTGACGGTGGGATGCTGCGCGGTAGCGGGCAAATTTAGTAAAGCCAACCCAAGCGATATTTGGAGAAAAACATGGCAGACGAAGAAAAACCGACAAATGAAGAGGTCACGGATCAATCACATTCCCAGGCAATGGATAGTGCTGCGGGGTCTGGCGATACAGGTGATCCAGCCGAAGGTGCTCAGGAGGCTGTTGAGGCCATCACGAAAAACGTTCAGGAGCGTGCCGCAGAAATAGAGGATGTGCTCGCGGAGGCCAGCTCGCCATCGGCCCTGGCCAAGGCTGATAGCCCGGACTCCGAGGATGCATTGCCAATGGTTGAGCAGTTGATGGAGGCGCCACAGGCAAAGATTGCCGAGCCGGAATCAGCATCTGATGAGGACGAGCCAAACCTGCAAATTAGCGTGGGCGGCGAGCGGGTGCGTATATCTACCGCTCATCCATTGATCGAAGACATCGCAGAACAGCTGCGCAAGTCACGGCAATTTACTATGTACTCGGTTGGCGGCTTGTGCGTGGCGCTGCTGGCGGCGGTATTATTTTACGTATTGATGGCTGCCCAGTTGTCGTCAAAAGTGGGCGAAATTGATTCGATGTTAGGCGCGGTGGCGAAGCGAACGCTGCAAATGACGCGAGGTATTGAAACCTTTAGCGCCATTGAAATGCGTTTAGATGAAGGATTGGAGAACCAATTGCTTCAGCGAGAAATGTTGGCAGCGAACGAAATTGCCATGGTAGAGCTCAATGAAATGCTCAGCGGATTGCCCGGTGAAGTTACAGGCGTGACGGCGAATGCACTGAACCAAACGCAGCAGGCTTTAGCGGCTCAGCTGCAACAACTTCAAGAAGAAAATAAGACCCTCGGACAGGAGCTGAGTCGCCTGCAAAAGGCGCTAGATGCCCAAGCTGCCGAAGTTGCAGTCTTGCGCGGTGTGCGTGAAGAGCTGTCTAACCTGCGTTCCAGTATGCAGCAGGTGGAAGCGACCGTTGGCGATCTTTACATTATCGAGCGCGCGCGAGTTGCTAAACAGGTTCTGGGTGCCAAGGAAGAGTTGCCAATTCAGTAGCACTGATTTTGTGAGGCACATCACATCGGCGGCGAGCGGATTATTTGGTGCGGGCGAAAAGGCTTATTGATCGTTAACTGATGGTTGATATTCCAAAAAAAACAACAATATAGGTGAAAGGACAGGATTAAAGAGCCGTAGCGAGGCACGGTTTTAGGCGCCATTAGGCACCTTTGGCTTCAAGAGGTTGGACTGGATATGAGCGATAACTTGGTTCCTATCTTACTGATAACGCTAACGATCGTGTTGGTTATCATCCTCTTTATTGTCATGAGCCACATATTTCTTCGACTTAGGTGGCTGGAAGGCCAGCGGACGGACGGTGAGGAGAATGCGAGCGGCACCCCATCCCAAGAGGGTGCAGCGCAGGCTAACGGGGGATCCCTCTCTGGATTCCGCGGCAAGGCGATTTGGGATGCCCTGGAAAATCCCGGCAAACATCCATCGATTATTGAGCAGCTTCGCAACAGATATGCCTTCGTATTGGCTCGCCACATCGAGTCTGTTATTGACCAAGGGCAGCTTGATCGCCAGCGCAGCAAAGAGTCGGTTCCTGAGAGTAATGCGCCGATTGGAGGTCTTCGCGGCGAGGTTCAGTCTTGGCTGCCACAATCCTACGTTCAGCGGTTTTATCGAGTGGGTATTCAATCACTGACGGCCACTGAAGAGGAACTGGCAGACCTTCGGTCCGAGGTTCGCGGCCTTGTGGACGAAATTCTCAACAGGCTTCACATGAGTGAACAAGGCAAGGGCATTGGTCAGCTGATTACCATGCACACTCTAGATTTTGATGTTCAGGCGCGCGGCGAAGAGTACGAAGCAGAGTCTGCAGGTGAGGAACAAGAAAGCTTAGACGACAGCCACGCCTAGGCCGTACCGGCGGGTTAGGCATTTTCGCGTTTCGGTGTAAGCGACCATGGTGTAGCTAAGGTAGGATAAGGCGGGTTTAACGCAGTTGGGGCGCTATTGGACATCTCGCATATTCTCGACGGACTGAACGATTCTCAGCGCGGTGCGGTCTCTGCTCCTCTCTCCAATGCATTAGTGGTTGCTGGTGCCGGCAGCGGTAAAACGCGCGTTCTAGTGCACCGTATTGCCTGGCTTATCGACGTGGAGGGTGTATCCCCACACGGCATTTTGGCCGTAACGTTCACCAATAAAGCTGCGGCTGAACTTCGTGCACGAACGGAATCCCTGCTGAACGTCTCCGCACGCTCTATGTGGGTGGGTACCTTCCATGGACTGGCGCACCGGCTGTTGCGCATGCATTGGGCTGAAGCCAAATTGCCACAAAACTTTCAGATTATCGACAGTGACGATCAAGTGCGTTTGATCAAACGCATCATGAAATCCCAGGACATCGATGAAAAAAAATGGCCCGCGCGGCAGGCGGCCTGGTTTATCAACGGTCAAAAAGATGAGGGTAGGCGTGCTCATGAGGTGACGTCTGGCGACGACCTTTTTCAGATCACGCATAAGCGAATCTATCAGGCTTATGAAGAGGTCTGCCATCAGGGGGGGTTGGTAGATTTTGCAGAGCTACTGCTGCGCTCCCATGAGCTGTGGCTGAACGATTCGCAGCTACTTGGCCACTATCAACAGCGCTTTGCGCACCTGCTTGTGGACGAATTTCAGGACACCAATACTATTCAGTATGCTTGGCTCCGGGTGCTTGCAGGCCAAACCTCGAAGGTGATGGCCGTGGGGGACGACGATCAGTCGATATACGGCTGGCGCGGGGCTAAGATTGAGAACATCCATCAGTTTACGAGCGATTTTGCAGACGTAGCAACGGTGCGACTGGAGCAAAATTACCGCTCCACGCAAACCATTCTCGAAGCTGCTAACGGCCTAATTCAGCGCAACACCAATCGGCTAGGTAAGGAGCTTTGGTCTGATGGGGATAAGGGTGAACTGCTTAAGGTCTACGCCGGATTTAACGACCTAGACGAGGCGCGGTTCATTGCCGAGCGCATTCAGCAGTGGGAGGAGGACGGTGGTAGCCTAAATGAATCCGCCATCCTATATCGTTCCAACGCCCAATCCCGGGTGCTGGAAGAGGCACTTCTGCGTCTCAACATCCCCTATCAGATCTATGGAGGCCAGCGTTTTTTTGAGCGAGCTGAAATTAAAAACGCCCTAGCTTATATGCGTCTTATCGAGAATCGGCACTCGGATCCGGCCTTCGAGCGGGTGGTCAATACCCCTACCCGGGGCATTGGCGATAAAACGCTGGAAGGTATTCGCCAGCTCGCAAGAGCTAATAAAACCTCACTATGGCAAGCCGCAAAAGACGGGATTTCCGCAGGCGCATTTACCGCGCGGGTCAGTGGCGCTGTGGGCACGTTCATTTTGCTGATCGATCAGCTGGCCGACGCCGTTGCGCCTTTGCACTTGGATGAACTGGCCGAGCATGTCATCGACGCCAGCGGATTAATGGAATTCCATGGCCAGGAGCGCGGTGAGCGCGGGCTGGCGCGAAAAGAAAACCTTCAGGAATTGGTTTCTGCCTGCCGACAGTTTAGCGGTGACTTGGTCTTTCCCTTTGAAGACAGCGACCGGGCAGAAGTCAGCGTGCTGCAGGAGTTTTTGGATCAAATGAGCCTGGATGCAGGTGATCGTCAAAGTGCTCAGGGCCCCAGCGTACAAATGATGACGCTACACTCGGCCAAGGGGCTGGAATTTCCGCTGGTGTTCCTAGGGGGCATGGAGGAGGGGCTATTTCCTCACCGTATGTCAGTGGAGGAGCCGGGTCGTCTTGAGGAGGAACGGCGGCTCGCATACGTCGGCATTACTCGAGCCATGCAGGAGCTGTACCTAACTTATGCTGAAAGCCGGCGCATGCATGGTCAAGACAGCTACAATCGTCCTAGCCGCTTTTTGTCGGAAATACCGCAGGAGCTGCTGTCCGAGGTGCGAATGAAAGCCAGCACCCAGGGCCTATTCGGCAGCGGTTATGCCAGCTCCGGTGGGGGGAGTTTTGAGGAAGAGGCTACTGGCATGCGTATGGGGCAGCGCGTAATGCACGGCAAGTATGGCGAGGGCGTGGTGCTGCAGTTTGAAGGCAGCGGCGAGCGCGCCAAGGTAGAGGTGAATTTTGCCGAAGGATCAAAGTGGCTCATGGTTGGCTATGCCAATCTGCAGGTTATGGATTAAGAGGACTGGGGAAATGAACATGAACATGCAGCAATCGCTAAGGCAGCGCGCGCGCTGGCAACATTGGGCGAAGGCACTAGGTTTCGCTATGGGAGTCTTTCTGGGATTGGCGGCCTGCGCTCCGGTCGAGGAATCCGCGGCTACCAATGCACTAGGGGCCAACGCCAAGGTTTATCAGTGGAAGATGATTACCACCTGGCCAAAAAATCTGCCCGGACTCGGCGCTGCACCGGAGCGATTGGCCGAGCGTTTGCGCATCATGAGCAACGGCCGGCTCGACATCAAAGTTTATGGCGCCGGAGAATTGGTTGGCGCGCTGGAGGTGTTTGATGCGGTGTCTCAGGGCACCGCGCAAATGGGCCATGGGGCCGCTTACTACTGGCGTGGTAAGAATCCAGCCGCAGCCATGTTCGCCACCGTACCCTTTGGCATGAATGCCCAGGAGATGAACGGCTGGTTGCGTTATGGCGGCGGATTGGAGCTTTGGCAAGAGCTTTACGGCAAGTTCAATCTTGTCCCCTTTGCCGCGGGGAACTCCGGGGTGCAGATGGCTGGCTGGTTCAATAAAGAAATTAACTCTATTGATGACCTGCAGGGTTTGAAGATGCGCATTCCGGGCATTGGCGGCGAGGTGCTTTCGCGGGCTGGTGGTGTGCCGGTGATATTGCCCGGCGGCGAGATTTTCACGGCCCTGCAAACCGGCGTGATCGACGCCACCGAGTGGGTAGGCCCATACAATGACCTGGCGTTCTCTTTGCATACCGCGGCCAAGTACTATTACTACCCCGGCTGGCATGAACCTGGCCCAACGCTGGAAGCCTTCGTCAACAAAGATGCTTGGGAGGCACTACCGACTGATCTTCGGGCTATGATCGAAGTAGCCACTCAAGCTATCAACGAAGACATGCTCAGCG
>JAYYHB010000024.1:0-2578 GCA_036157095.1 Pseudomonadota bacterium | reverse complement strand
TGCAGGTACTGGGAGCGGTGCTCGTATTCCACGCCCTTGGGGTTGCCAGTGGTGCCACTGGTATAGCAGAGGCCCATGGGAGAATTCTCGTCGATTTGCGGCCAATCGAAATAGGTAGGTTGACCCTCGATGAATGCTTCATAGTCCACCGGGTCTGGGAGCTCTGTGGACCAGCCCTCGAATCCCTCCTCCGTGGCGACGACCACTTTGCGCACGCACGGTATCTTGCCGTTCAGTACTTCCAGAAGTGGCAGCACATCTGCATCAACAATAATGATCTGATCTTCAGCGTGATTGATGATGTATTCGAGATCCTTCGGCGACAAACGCACGTTTAACGTGTGCAGTACTGCGCCCATGCCCGCGACTGCATGATAAGCCTCCAGATGGCGCGAGCCATTCCACATAAAGGTGCCGACTCGATCACCAACCTTGATTCCTGAGTCCGCCAAGGCGTGTGCAAGCTGATGAGCGCGATCACGGGTTTCTCGATAGGTCTGACGGCGCACACCGGATTCCGTCAGGGTTACAATCTCTTCGTTAGGCGCGACAGTCGCGCCGCGGTCCAGAATATTGGACATCAGTAAAGGCGTATGTTGCATCGCCATAGTGCGTTTCTCCTCCGCAAACTCTTCCTCTCATGTAGCCGAAAGTCTATCACCGCGATTTCGGCGTACATAGCAGTAGTGCCCGATCACACGCTGCCTCGGCCGCCGACACCATCAATTAGCGAAGTGCGTTATGCTCCTTGCCAAGAAATTGAGCGGGTGTATTCAGCACTTAAGCCCGACAGGTTTGACCGAATATTGGGGGAAGCATTCGTAACAGCAGTGAAAGTTCGGGCAGACGTTGGTTTTACGGCTGGGTAGTCGTAATGGTTTCCGCCTTGCTGGGATTCTTGGGCACCGGCTTTTACTCCTACTCCCGAGGTTTGTTTCTGCCTCATCTTGCAGAAACACTCGATGACGGTAACCGCTTCAATATTTCCATGGGATTTTCTTGCGCGGTCATTACCGGCGCGCTGATCGCCCCCTATCTGGGCCGATATTTGGATTACGGATCACCCAGAAAGGTTGTGCTTTATGGTGTGGCCATTGTGTCAGCCTCCTATGTGCTGCTGGCCTACGTTTCTAACCTTGTGCAATTTTATTTTGTGGTCAGCGTTTGCATGGGTCTGGGTATGGCGACCATGGGCGGACAAGTCTGGCACCGCTCGGTCATGAATTGGTTTGATCACTGGCGCGGTCGAGCCATTGCTTTTGCGGTCATGGGAGCGTCTGTTGCAGGCATCGTCATGCCACCATTGGTGAACGCCATGATCGAGGCGATCGACTGGCGCAACGCCTACCTTGTGTTTGGCGCCACCTCGGCCTTGGCACTGTTCCCATCGGTCTATTTTTTCATGCGTGATCGACCTGAGGAAATCGGCGAAGTGCGCGACGGACAGCAATACGTCGATGACAACCCCGAAGAGATGGTCAACATTGCCGAGGACAGTGTGCTTTGGTCTACCCGGGCCATGCTGACCCACCGAGCCTTCTGGGCAATCAGCGTCATCTTCGGCGCCATGTTCTGTGTGTTTGCCGCTGTCATGCTGCACTTATTTTCGCACTTGCAAGACATTGGACTAAACGGGGAAACCGCCGCCTTCGTGCTTTCGATGACGGCCCTGTTTGCGGCCCTGGGCAAACCCGTTGTTGGTTGGCTCTCCGATTTCCTGGGGGCGCGTGTCAGTATATGGCTGGCTCTCATATGCCAAGGATTGGCGCTGTGGCTGTTTAGCGTAGCCACTACAACTGTCACGGCCATGCTGGCAGGCTGTCTTTATGGCCTCGGGTATTCGGGTATGTCGCCCCTACGCACCTTTGCTATTTCCAGCACCCTGGGTAGTCGTTCCTTTGGTGCCGCAGCCGGTCTTCTTCGATTCGTGGAGATGCCATGGACGCTACTGGCATCGCCGATTGCAGGGCTGATCTACGATCAAACCGGCAGCTATCAGATCGCTTTTCAGGTTCTGGCGGCACTCATGCTGTTGTGCTGCCTTGGCCCTTTCTTTATTGCGGTTGGCGGACGTCGTGAGCGTATACAGCGCAAGGAAGCAGCCAGCGCCTAACCTCGCTATCTGACAGCGGACCCTAGCAGCACCGGAGGCCCCGTTACTCTGGTGTCAACATCACCCCAAGCACGCCTTGTGTCACTAGGCGTGCGATTTCCTCATCGGTATATCCAAGCTCCGCCAGAATTTCGGCGCTGTGCTCGCCAAGTCCCGGCGCAGGGCGCTGAATGCCCGAAGGCGTCTGATCAAACCGTGCAGCCGGACGCGGCTGGCGAATGCGGCCGGCGATGGGGTGATCGTACTCGTGGATCAAATCGTTAGCCTGAATCTGAGGGTGTGTAATGACGTCCTCGCGCGCCAGCACCTGTGCAGACGGCACGCCTTCAGCATCAAGTCGTTCCAGCCAATAGGCTGAGGTATTGGTGGCTAAGACTTCGCCGGTCAAAGTCAGTCGCTCGGTCGCATTGACCGCACGGTCGTTGACGGTCAGAAAACGCGGATCTTCTAGCCACTCTAGATGCC
>JAYYHB010000023.1:0-12250 GCA_036157095.1 Pseudomonadota bacterium | reverse complement strand
GGTCGCCTTCGTTGTGCACAATCTCAACCAAACGCTGTTGCACGACGTTTTCGGCGTCGATGATAAAGACGCCCCACAGCCCCCGATCCATGGCTGTGAGGGCTTCAATGGGTACCCAAAAACCGTTACCGGACACACGTTGCTGCAGCGAAAGCTCAACCACCGCACCCAGCGGAATGCGTTGATCAGCCACTGCAAAAACTGCCGTTACTGTGCGCGTGTTGGGATTCACCTCAGGCAAAAGACTTCGCAGCTGTGCACTGGCTGAGACGTTTTGCCAGTTAATGGTATAGGCATCGCCGACAGTCAGGCTGGCAACCGCACTCTCAGGAATGCCGATATGGGCTTCACGCTTGCTCGTTTCTATCAAACTCAAAGCCGGTGAGCCGGGGCCGATCTGTGAGCCCTCGTCGACATGCCGCGCTTGAATGACGCCACCAAAGGGTGCGCGAATCTCTGCTTCGGACAAGGCAACTTCCATGGCCTCGACGGCAGCCCGCGCACGGCCAAGAGATGCTTGTGCAACCTCCAACTGGGCTCGGCTGACCCGATACTGCAAATGGGCTTCGTCAAAGGCCTGTTGTGACACGTTTCCGTTAGCACGTAGCGCACGCACCCTGCGCTCGGTGTTAGCAGCAAGTTCTGTCCGAGCGCTGGCAGATCGCCGGTTTGCCGCAGCTAGTACTTCTTCAGATTGCGCCCTGCGTAAATCTGACGCCAATGCGCGGGTGTCGAGTTGGGCCAGCAGCTGCCCTGCTGCAACGGAATCGCCTAAGTCCACCATAACCGTTGCGACTTCGCCGCCCCGTTTAAAGCCGAGCTCCGCGCGCCGTGCCGCTCGGCTGGTGCCCGAATAAACGCGATTGGTCGAAAACTCTGCCTGGGGTGTCACCGTAACGTAAGAAACGGTGAGCTCGGCAAAGGACAGCTGCGTAGTAATCAATAGAAGCGTGCCAGCCCATAAAGGTGGTCGAATAAGGGCAGATGCGATGTAGAAAAAGCTGCGCATAACGTTACTCGTTAGAAGTCCAATCGATGGCAAAGTCTAGGCAAGGCCTACAATGTAAGCAATGCTTACATTGTGTTACATTGGAATAGTATCGACACAGATGCAGGTGTGACGTGAAAAGCAGATCGAAATATCATCACGGCGAGCTGCGCAGCGCACTTGTCTCCCTTGCCGTCACAGAAATCGCTCGGGCTGGGGTCGAAAAGCTGAGCCTTCGATCTCTAGCTCGGCAGGCTGGTGTATCGCCGACTGCGCCGTTTCGCCACTTTCCTGATAAACAAAGCTTGCTTGCAAGTATTGCAATTGAGGGCTTTGGAGAGCTCGCAAGTCGGCTAACTGAAACAAGTGAATCGAATCCGGACATTGAGGAGCGCTTCATCGAACTGGGCACCACCTACGTGGGATTCGCCCAGGATTTTCCAGTGCACTATCAGCTCATGTTTGGCGCAGTACTTGGAGACTTTTCAACATCCACGGAGCTACAGGAAGCTGCGGCGAGTTCTTACGCGGTGCTCGACGCAGCCCTCGCTGAAATGAAGCACAGCCAAGCGTTAGATCACGATGTCGCAACAATTGGTGGACTGGTCTGGTCTACGGTCCACGGTATGGCATCTCTGGTGATCAATGTACCTATGGCAAGCGTGCCTACAGGGGCCGATGCTGCGCCTCGACAGGCGGTAAAATCCATTCATGAGCATATGCGAGTGTCCCTTAAAATGGTGTATCGGGGTGTGATGCGTTAACGCGCTGCATAATGATCTTCGAGTAGCCATAATCTCACTATACTGCAATTTCGTTGTCCCTAGTGGAGGAAACGTAGGCTCCGAATGGAGAGGAATTTGATTATGCGACGCGACTGGATCTTGGTGGTTTTTGTTCTTGTGAGTTTGACGGCTTGTGGCGGCGGCGGATCTGCTACGACTTCGCCAGTGGCTCAAACGCCACCGCCGGCTGAAACTCAACCTGCCTCATCACAACCAGCGCAATCCTCGCAATCGAGTTCGGATTTACCGCGTGACACGGCGTCGAGCGTTGGTGTACCCCAAACTGAAGTTGACGCTGTGCTGGACCACATTTTTATTGATGCAGCGACGCAAGCCGCAGTCGTAAGCAAAAACGGAGTGATCATCGGTGAGCGTTATGCCGATGGCTATGACGCGAAGAGCTTAGGCACCAGTTGGTCAGTAGCAAAGAGTTTTTATAGCGCTGCCATGGGAGTCGCCATCGCTGAGGGTCACTTTGCGTCGGTAGCGGAAAAAGCCAGCATCGTGCTTGATGAGTTTGTTGGCACGGACAAAGAGGTTATTACCGTTGAACAGATATTGCGTATGCGCTCTGGGCTTGCTGCTAACACCAATATTTTCGATAGCGTCGATCAAACGGCTCATGCGTTGGCCAATACGCTAACCCGTGCGCCGGGCTCTGCGTTTGATTATTCCAACGCAAGCTCTCAGCTTTTCGAGCCTCTGTTGCGTCGCGCCACTGGCCTAGATGCGCACAGTTATCTATCGCAAAAGATCTTGCAGCCAATTGGTATCGACCCAGTCGATGTGGGTCTGTGGTTAGACGAGACAGGCTCTCAGCCGATGACTTATTGCTGCATAGATATGCGCCCAGAGGACTTCTTACGCTTCGGTATGTTGTTCGCACAAGAGGGGCGGTGGAATGGCGTGCAGGTCATCCCTGAGAGCTATGTTGTGGCAAGCCTCAACCCGATTGGGTCCTATGGGTATCAGTGGTGGGCTATGAACGACGCCTACTTTAATCGGGCCGTCTCTGGGGATATTAAATCGGCTATTGGACTGCACGGGCAGCGGATCCTCATTTCACCCGCGCACGACACTGCGGTCGTCGTGCTGACAAAGTACCAACATTCCGCCAATCAGGGCTATGTGCTGAACACAAGATTGAACTTTCCCGACACCTGCACCGCTCGCAATAGCTGTCTGGCAGACAGCGGCCCGGGTTCGCGGGTGCCTAGCTATGATTTACATGCATTAGTAGAGCTGATCGCCGCGTTGGGTGAGTAATAAAGCGCGGTGTTTTAAACTGACGCTTTACCCTTGGAGGCCAAATGGAGTTCAACAACCGTATTACGAAGCTGCTTGATGTCGAAACGCCTATCGTACAAGCACCTATGGGCTGGATTGCGCGCTCGCAACTGGCTTCAGCTGTATCCAATGCCGGTGGCCTCGGCATCATCGAAACGTCGTCTGGAGAACTGGATGCGATCCGTGAAGAAATTTTGAAGATGCGGCAGCTTACCGACAAACCCTTCGGGGTGAATGTTGCTCAAGCCTTTGTTCGAGATCCTGACATTGTGCAGTTCATTATCGATCAGGGGGTCAAATTCGTGACGACATCGGCGGGTAATCCTGCGCGTTATACCGATCAGCTAAAAAGTGCGGGCTTAACGGTTTTTCACGTGGTGCCAAGCTTGAGCGCAGCGCTCAAGGCCGTTGAATGTGGTGTCGATGGTTTGATTGTTGAAGGCGGCGAGGGTGGCGGCTTCAAAAACCCCCAGGACGTTGCCAGCATGGTGCTGTTGCCCTTGGTTCGCTCGAAGGTCGATGTGCCCATTATTGCGGCAGGCGGCTTCCTGGACGGCGGCTCTATGGCCGCTGCCTTTGCTCTCGGCGCGGAAGCAGTTCAAATGGGCACGCGCATGGTATCCGCGGCAGAATCGCCAGTGCACGCAAATTGGAAAAACGCCATCGTGAACGCCGCAGAGACCGATACGGTGTTTTTGAATCGTGCCCACTCGCCGGCACTGCGCGCAATTCGTACCGAGAAAACCTCGCGTTTGGAATTCTCTACAGACAATGTCATGGGCGAGTTTGGCACCGCGACAGATCTGTACTTTGGTGGCGACATGGAGGCCAGCATCGCGTTGACCGGTCAGGTGGCAGGACGGATCGACGCGGTGCGACCGGTGGCTGAGGTGATCGCGGAAGTGCGCAAAGAGTTTTTTGAAGTGGTAGACACCATGGCTCGGCAATATCTGTAGCACTAGTGACTGTGAGCGAGCTCACTGATTAACCATTTGGTTGATGCTTAAGCAAGCAAATGCGGATCAGTCGATTAGCCTAGGCAGTCATGGTTCTCGGCGTGGACGTATCAATGCCCAGGCGAGTGAGAATGTTGTCTTCGCCTGCACTGTTGAAGGTGAGCCTGGCGAGAACGTGCAAAAGCCGCAGAACAAAGACCGGCTCAATTCCGGTACCAATATCTTAAGCCCAGATTGTCTAAGATTTTTCGATGGCTGCAACCACTTCGCGCGTAGCGAATCGAGCAGGCCTGCGCTGAATATGCGCCAACCTGGTGTTTGAGCAAAAAAGAAGCTACTCCGCGTTAGCGCCAGTTCACTTAAGCCGTCAGTTCATCGCAGCAGTCGAAGCGCGAGCTGCCAAAAACGCGTCGACCCTTGCCTGTACATTCGTGCGAATGTTCATGTAGAAAAAGCTGTAGTCGTAAATGTGGTAGTTGCCCTTGCCGAAGGGCCTGCCGCTGTAATTCTCTGAGCGAATGTCACTAACAATCAGCTGACTGTCTTTGCATTGAGCATCAACAACGCCAGGCTCGATCTCGCCACCGGCCATGAAGTCAACGCCACCCAAATTTGCGTCATAGCTGGCGGGCTGCTCATTCGTCGACCAACTGAGTGGGTTAACGCAAATGTCGCCGGGTTCTGCCAACTGGACTGGCGCATCCGCCGCGCTCGCGTTCCAAGTGACCTGGCAACCGACTTGGGCAACGTTCTCACACACAGGCAAGCCGTTGCTGGTGTCGATGGAATAACCGATGGGGTAGGCCGCCACGAGGCGATTGGCCAATGCTGTGCCCACTACTTTTTCTTCGATCAGTCGGTCAAGATGGTGGCTGCCTTGGCTATGGCCAGCGAGGACTATGGGGCGATCCGGATTAAGACGCAAAAACTCCTGGAACGCAGCGGCCACATCATCGTAAGCGAGCGCCAGTGCCTGTTCCCCGTTTTTCGCGCCGCTTCCGTCCATGAAGCTGAAAATGGTCGCCTGTCGGTAGCGCGGTGCGTAAACATCGCAGCAACCGTTAAACACGCTCGCTTGGTTTCGCATAACCGTGTCGTCTGTCCGCTTGTTGGTTACTGCATGATCAAGCGGTTGGTTCCATCCCGCGCTTTCCAGGAAAGTCGTAGGGTGCACAAAAAAAACAGCAATATTCTCCTTCTCCCCCGCCCGTGACAAATATCCCACCGGGACGATATCGGCCGCGTCCTCCTTGCTTGGCAGTGATGCCCAGTGATTTGGATTGGTGTAATTTGGTGCGGCTGGCGGAACGGTGTCCGCGAAGCTCTCGCTCGGCTGCATAAAGTAAAATACGGTCGCTATCATCAGCGGACTGTTTACGAATACGAGGCCCGCAGTCACTAGTAACGCGAGTGCAATGCCGGTCATTTTCCACTTACTCATCTCTCTCCCCAGAGTCTCTGCTGTCTAGCCTCGGTCGTATGCTAGGGCCTGACCGTAAGGCCCATCTAGTACTTGGCTTCCATTGTAACGTTGATGTCCATTCACCCAAGTGCCGGCAATTCGGTGCTTAAATGCATAACCCGCAAATGGACTCCAGCCGCATTTGCTGAGCACCGGGTCCTCCTGTGCTGACGGGTTTGGTGCGATCAGCGTGATGTCTGCAAAGTAACCTTCCCGCAAGAAACCTCGCTCGGCAACTTCGTAGAGGGTAGCCGGGGCGTGGGATGTTTTGCGCACCACTTGCTCAATGCTAAAGGTGCCGTCCTCGACCCGCTCCATCAGCGACACCAGCGCATGCTGGACCAAGGGTAAACCTGCAGGCGCCTTGGCGTACTTGCGGCCTTTTTCTTCTAGCGTGTGCGGTGCATGGTCTGTGGCGATCACATCTATTCGGTCCTCGGCAACGGCCTTGAGAAGCGCCGAGCGATCTACTGCAGTTTTGATCGCCGGATTGCATTTGATGAAAGCGCCGCGCTCTTCGTAGTCTTCGGCGCTGAAAAACAAATGATGGACACATGCTTCAGCGGTAATGCGTTTTTGCTCTAGCGGGCCGACCTCAAATAGCGCCATTTCTTTTGCCGTGGTCAGATGCAGAACGTGCAGCTTGGTGCCATATTTTTTGGCAAGCCCTACGGCTAAGGAGCTGGAGGCATAGCATGCCTCTTCTGAGCGGATGTTGGGATGCTCGCTAAAGGGTACGTCCTCCCCCCACTTTTCTGCGGCGGCGGCTTCGGCGGCCAGGATCATCGGTGTGTTTTCGCAGTGAGTCGCCACAAGCAAATCCGTCGCGGCGAAAATACCCTCTAGCGTAGTTTGATCATCGACCAGCATGTTACCGGTGCTAGCCCCCATGAAAATCTTGACCCCGCAGGTCAGACTGGGATCGACGCTTTTGACCGCTTCGAGATTGTCATTGGTCGCGCCCAAGTAGAAGCCATAGTTGGCAGCACTGCAGTTAGCCGCCCGCTCACGTTTGTCGAGCAAGGCGCTCTGGGAAATGGTGAGGGGGTTGCAGTTTGGCATTTCCATGTAGCTGGTGATTCCGCCGGCGACCGCTGCCGCAGACTCTGTTCGGATATTGCCCTTGTGCTCAAATCCCGGCTCGCGAAAGTGGACTTGATCATCGATCATCCCGGGGATCAGGTAGGCGCCCGCGGCGTCGAATACGGTGGCATCACTGGGCGCAGGCACGTTAATACCCTTGATACGTTCACCTTCGATAACCAGTTCACCTTCAGTAATTGTGCCCTCATTAACGATTCGGGCGTTGACGATTCGTTGATTCATAGTCGGATTTTGACCTCGGCTTCGATTTCTACCGGAACGTTGAAGGGCAGCTCCGCCATACCCACGGCGCTGCGCGCATGTGCGCCCACATCGGCACCAAAAATGTTGAGCAGCAGATCTGAACAGCCATTTATCACCGCCGGAATTTGCGTAAAGCCGGGCGCGGCATTGACCATGCCAAATATACGCAGCCATTTTTCAACGCGATCAAGCTCGCCAACGTGAGCCTTGATGCTAGCGCACAGGCCAAGAGCAATTCTCCCCGCGATGGTGTAAGCCTCCTCTGGGCTGATCTGCGCCCCGACCTTGCCAAACGGCTTGCTCATTGCACCAGTAAGATCCGTTGGAACATGGCCCGACAGATATAGACGATCGCCGTCTGCCCGCACGAGGTCGAAGGGCAAGGCGGAGGTGTTCATTGGTTGGGGCAGTTCAATGCCCAGTTCGGTCAGGCGTGCTTCAACGCTCATGCGCTATGCTCTAAAGATGCGTAATAGCAGACTATAGAAGGTTAAAGCCCTGGACTACTAGTGTCCTAGGCTTCGCGTGCTTTCGACTGCGTGGCTGCTGCATAATATCGTGATGAACACGTCATCCCATCTGTCGGCAAGCTCTGACGAACTAATCCAGCAAAGCCCTGCACATCGAGCGGTATTGAATCGCCTTCAAGCGCTCCTGCCTGCAGAAAGTGTCATCACCGATGCGGCCGGTTTACGACCCTACGAAACCGACGGTCTTACCGCGATCCGTGAATTGCCGTGGGTGGTCGTGTTGCCAGAAACCGAGGCGCAGGTCGCGGATATTGTGCGCTGTTGCGCTGAGCACAGGGTGCCGATAATTCCCCGAGGTGCAGGCACTGGTCTCTCGGGTGGCGCCAGGCCTCATCAAGAGGGAGTGGTGCTGGGCTTATCGAAAATGTCGGCGATCTTAGATATCGATCCGCAAAACCGTATTGCGAAGGTCCAGCCAGGCGTACGCAATCTGGCGATTACTCAAGCAGCCCAAACATATGGTCTGTACTACGCGCCGGATCCTTCATCGCAAATCGCCTGCAGCATTGGTGGCAATGTGGCCGAAAACGCCGGAGGCGTGCACTGCCTGAAATATGGCCTCACCGTAAATAACGTTCTTGGAGCACGGGTGGTTATGGCCTGCGGTGAGATCGTAGAGCTTGGTGGGGCGCTCTATGACAACCCCGGCCCGGATTTACTTGCGCTGATCTGCGGCTCGGAAGGTATGTTGGGTATCGTCACAGAGGTAACCGTCGCGTTGCTGCCAGAGCCTGAAACCAAGACAGTGCTACTCGCAGCATTTTCGCAGGTAGTCGACGCCGGCAGCGCAGTTGCGGCCATTATCAGCGCTGGGATTATTCCCGCGGGTATGGAAATGATGGACAAGATGGCAGTGCAGGCGGCGGAAGCCTTTGCCAAGGCGGGGTACCCTTTGGATGCTGAGGCCATATTAATTATCGAGCTCGATGGCGCCGCGGCAGAGCTTGTGACACTGAACTCCCAAGTAACCGACCTGCTGCTACAGCATAAGGCGTATCAGATCGATGAGGCCCACGATGCGTCAGCCCAGGCGCGGCTGTGGAAGGGGCGTAAATCGGCCTTCCCAGCAATTGGGCGTTTGTCCCCAGATTACCTGTGTATGGACGGCACTATTCCGCGTAAAGCCCTGCCCAAGGTGCTGACAGAAATCGATACTATTTCCCAGACTTTTGGGCTGGCAGTGGCCAACGTATTCCACGCCGCTGATGGCAATTTGCATCCGCTAGTGCTCTTCGACGCCAACGTGCCCGGGCAGACAGATCACGCCATGGCCATGGGCGCAAAAATACTGGAGGCCTGCGTCGCTGCCGGCGGTACCGTGACCGGTGAGCATGGGGTTGGCGTGGAAAAGCTCGACACCATGTGCGTGCAGTTTAGTAGTGAAGAACTTGAGCAGTTTTTTCGATTGAAAGCTGCTGTTGACCCCAAGGCGCTGCTGAATCCGGGCAAGGGTATTCCAACCCTCACCCGCTGTGGAGAACTTGGCGGCATGCATGTTCATCGGGGGCGGCTACCCTTCCCTGAGTTGGAACGCTTCTAGGGTTACGCAATAAATGCATGTTTTTCGCCAAGGCGGGGTGAGCCGTTTGCTCGGATCCCTCTGTACCTGTTGTACCTGCACTTGCCCGCGCATTGCGGTTCTGAGTGGAGTGCCATGCGCTAAAATCATCTGTTTAACAGGCGTCGAACTATGAGTGCGGATTGCAGCCAGGACTTCATCGAGCAAATCAAGACTGCTTCAGTTGATCAGAAAAAATTAAGGATCCAAGGTCATGGCAGCAAGGCCAATTGGCAGCCCCCCGCGAAGAGCGACGATGTGCTGGCGCTCAGTGATCACGCGGGCATCCTGCAATACGAGCCAGAGGAGTTGGTGCTGACCGCGCGAGCCGGCACTACCTTGGTAGAAATCAATGCGGTGCTGACAGAGCGCCAGCAGATGATTGCCAGCGAACCACCGCAGCTTTCTCACGACATGGTGAATCATTATTCAGGCACCGACACCGACTCCGGTACCCTGGGTGGGGCGGTGGCCTGCGGGTTGAGCGGGCCGGGGAGACCATGGCTTGGTGCCATTCGAGACGCGGTACTCGGTGTAGAGCTGATAAATGGAGACGGCGAGTATCTGAAGTTCGGCGGTCAAGTCATGAAAAATGTCGCTGGCTACGATGTGTCGCGGTTGCAGGCCGGTGCCTGGGGCGCGCTGGGGGTCATGTCTGTTATCAGCCTGCGCGTACAGCCCTGCTTTGCAAACGAGCAAACCCTGCATGGCGAGATGTCGGCATGTCAGGCTTTGGCGCTTTGCGCCAAGTTAGGGGTGAGGAATCTGCCAATAACCGGCACGGCATGGATTGGCGGTCAACTTCATATCCGACTGGCAGGTAACGACAGTGGCTTAGCCGCAGCGTCTTCAGCGTTGGCAGAGTTTGGTTTGCAAGAACACGCTGGGCACCCGGATCTTTGGCGACAGCTGAGGGACCAAGGCCATGAGTTCTTCCAAAAGCAACTGACTCGGCAGCGCAACGCGCAGACACTTTGGCGACTAGTCACACCACCTGCCGCGGTGATGCCTGATTTTCTTTCCAACCTGAACCAAGATGCCTTGGTTCTGTGGGGTGGCGGTTTGCGCTGGGTCTACCACGATGACGCTCAAGCGGTGGCCGATTCCAGTCGACAAGGTGGCGGTTGGTACTGGGCTGTTGGCGAGACTATGCCAATTGATCCTATGCAGCGGCAGATCATGGGTCAGTTGGCCAGCGCCTTCGATCCTAGTGGCGTTTTCGCTTGCCCCCTCGACCTGAACTCGAATTCGGCTCTGGGCGGTGCCTAATGCAAACCAATCTGCCTGACAGTTTTATCACGACGGATCGGGGGCAGCGCGCTAACGAGATATTGCGCAGCTGTGTGCACTGCGGGTTTTGCAACGCGACCTGCCCGACCTACCAACTGTCCGGCGATGAACTTGATGGACCCCGCGGGCGCATTTATCTGATTAAGGAACTCTTTGAGGGGTCGCAAAGTGCTGAGCGGGTTACCCAGCACCTGGATCGCTGCCTCACTTGCCGCGCCTGCGAAACCACCTGTCCTTCTGGTGTCGCCTACGGAGAGCTGGCGGATATCGCGCGGGTACAGCTTGGGCCTCATCGCCCGGGCTTGACCGGTGCCATGCGCCGATTGCTTGGGTGGTTGGTCCCCAACGCTTCTCGATTGCGATTGCTTTCGCAGATAGGGCATTACGTTAGGTTTTTACTGCCAAAGCCCTTGGCTGCACAAGTGCCCAAGTCGGTCACAAAGGGACTCACCAAAAACACCACCGGGGCTAAACAGGTACTCCTGCTGCAGGGCTGCGCGCAACAGGTAGCCACAGGCGGAGTGAACGAAACGCTGCAAAGCCTACTTAGCCAATTGGATGTTGGCGTTATCACTGCCCCAAGCGAGGGATGCTGTGGTTCTTTGAATTTGCATCTTGGCGATGAGGAAAAAACGCTCGAGGCCGCACGCAACAATGTGGATGCGTTCTTTGCGCTGCTCGATCAAGTCGACGCCATTATATCCACTGCTTCAGGCTGTGGGGTCACGGTGAAGGACTATGGTCGACTGCTGGCCGATGACCCTATTTACGCTGATCGTGCCGCCCTAGTCGCGGCGGCCACGGTAGATGTGAGTGAATACCTGACGAATTACGCCAGCAGGCTAACGCTAAGATTTCCAGGTAAACGGATCGCGTGGCACCCTCCATGTAGCCTGCAGCATGGTCAACAGATTGAGGGTTCGGTTGAGGCGCTACTGCAGGATGCAGGCTACGAGCTACTGCCGGTAATGGACGCTCATTTATGCTGTGGTTCTGCGGGCACCTACTCTGTTTTACAGCCCCAGTGGTCGGCGCAGCTGCGCGACCACAAGCTACAGGCCCTTCATCAGCATCAGCCCGATCTCATCGCGACGGCCAATGTGGGCTGCCAAACCCACTTGGCCCACGGCACAAATACGCCGGTGATGCACTGGATCGAACTGCTCACATGACCTAGTCTTGATTGGCTTTAGATCCTGGGGGGGGGATAAAGATGAACCAAGAAGAACAGGGTGCCTCAGTCGGCGACTACGGGTTTTTGATGTTTCTCACGCTACTCAACGTGATGAACTTTGTTGACCGCCAGCTGCTCGCCAGCTTTGCGAACTGGATCGTGCCGGATCTAGGCCTGACGAACACAGAGTTCGGTCTGCTCACGGGCCTTATCTTTATTTTCTTTTATTCCGTTGCCGGCGTTTTTATGGGTGTGCTAGCAGACCGCGTGAATCGTACGCGGCTGATTGCCGCTGGATTGGCGCTATGGAGCGCTCTCACCGCCTTATCGGGTATGGCGAAGGGCTTCGTCAGCTTAGCTATTCCGCGTCTGTTCATTGGCATAGGCGAGTCCATCATGACGCCTACAGCCATGTCGCTGTTGGCGGATCGTTTTCCATCAAGTCGCCTAGGCTTTGCCTCTGGCGTTTACTACATGGGTGTCCCCATTGGTGTGGCCGCAAGCCTGTTTGTGGTGGCCTATCTAGAACCGCTGCTGGGCTGGCGGGGATGCTTCTATGCCCTGGGGGGCTTGGGCCTTGCTCTGGCGGCGATTATGTTCTTCATGAAAGAAACCCCGCGTAAGCATGAGACTGAAGCGCTGGCAAAAAAAGAAGCGGAAAAAGAAGATCAAAGCGGTGAGGCGCTGACAGAGATCGAGCGGCCATCAGTGAAAGAGATGTTGGCCACCTTGGTCCAGGCTTTTAAAAGCTCGCCGGCTCTGCTGATGACCGTATTGGGCGGAGTGGCCTTTCACTTTGTTTTGGGGGCGGCAACCTTCGAGCAGCTTTGGTTCGTGCAGGAGCGGGGCTTTGATCGCAGCGAAATCGCCGAG
>JAYYHB010000022.1:0-3879 GCA_036157095.1 Pseudomonadota bacterium | reverse complement strand
GCCTCCTTGATGACCTGCGGGAAATCAAAACGCTGGTAGGCATAGCCATTGACGGTGACGAACATCGGTCCGCCTCCGACCATTACGCTTTTCGGTCGCGGCGACTCAAGGCCCTTAGTGAGATAGAGCTCCTCAAACAGTGGCGAAATGGGTTCAGGCATGTTCTCGACAATTTGCCGTCGACTGACAAATCGTGCGGGCGCGGTTGGCTCCCAAACTACATCTATAGGCTGGGCTCCAAGGTTGGTAATGGGCCTTGATTGCAGTAGGTGCAGGATGCCGCCGCAAAAAGCCCACTCGATGTCCTGGGGCAGCCCTTCATAAAGCGCTTCAATCTGCAGCGCCGTCTCGCAGAGTTCGTTGAGCTGCTCGGGGCTGATAGAGGACTTTGATCGATCTGCCTCAGCAACGTGCTCCATGCGAACGCCATTGTCGCCGTCGGCGACGATTTGATGCTCCTTAGGCCCTAAAAGCTCTTGTTGTATGCTCAAATCTTTGCGATTGATGATATAGGTATCCGGCGTCACCTGGCCGCTGACGACGGCTTCGCCGAGGCCAAAGCTGCAGTTGATAATGATTTCTGCGCGCTCGCCAGACGCTGGATTGGCGGTGAACAAAATGCCAGAAACTTCCGAAGGCACCATTAGCTGCACCACAACGGCCATGGCGACACTGTCCTGATCGATGCCGTTTTGATGCCGGTAGCTGATGGCTTGGGCAGTCCACAGCGACGCCCAACAATCTTTTACGGCGGCAACAACGGCGTCTTCACCGCGCACATTCAAAAACGTTTCTTGCTGGCCGGCGAAGGACAGTCCTGGCAGATCTTCAGCATTGGCAGAAGATCGCACAGCAACCGGTGCGCCTTTACCCTGTTGCGCCTGTATCTCGCGGTAGGCGGTCTTGATTGCTGTAACGATGGTGGCGTCTATGGTCGCCTTTTGGATCTTGTCGCCGATAACCGTGGAGCAATGGTCGAAAGCTGGATAACCCTCTTTGAGCTGTGGCTTTGCATCGCTAACGATTTGGTTCTGTAGGCTATTATCGGCGATAAACGATCGGTAGGCATCGGTGGTGACAATGAAGCCGGTTGGCACGTTGAATCCTTCACGGGCCATTTTGGACAGCGAACGGCCTTTGCCACCAACCCGTTCGAGGGCGTCTTGGTCTGTCGCGAGGGATGTAGTAAACATAAAGGGAAGTTCCTTAAACGGTGGTATGCGATGAGGTGCAATTATCGCTGTTAGGGTTTCCCCGAGAAACTGTCGCGGTTGGGAAGATCACCCATTTAGGGCCGCGCGAGTGGGTTAGTTGCCGGGATTGCCGAGTGACTTTAAAAAAAGGTTTGCATTGGAACCCTGCTGGGTGCGCAAACCGGCAAGAACAGAGAGCGTCCATGACCCGACTATATGCTGAGTTGCACAGGCCACAATTTCACTTTACCGCAGCAAAAAATTGGCTGAATGATCCCAACGGATTGGTTTTCTGCGATGGCGTCTGGCACCTGTTTTTTCAGCACAATGCGCACGCAACGGTGTGGGGCGAGATGACCTGGGGGCATGCGATCAGTCGTGATCTGCTGCACTGGAGGCAGTTGGAGCATGCTTTACATCCTGATGCCATGGGCACCATGTTTTCCGGATCAGCCGTGGTCGATCACGACAATACAGCCGGCTTCGGTGCAGGCGCCTTGCTAGCATTTTATACCGCAGCGGGGTCGCAGGTGAGCCCAGCCAAACCCTTTACTCAGTGCCTGGCTTATAGCACCGACAGTGGCTATCAATGGACGAAATTTGTTGGCAACCCTGTGGTTGATTGGATTGAAGACGACAACCGTGACCCGAAGGTCATTTGGCACGCCGCCAGTCAACAGTGGGTAATGGCGCTGTATCTGGCAGAGGATCGGTATGCGTTATTGATTTCAAAGAATGCTCAACAGTGGCAGCAAATTCAGGAAGTGGTGCTGGCTAACGATACTGAGTGCCCTGATTTTTTCCCGCTGCTTGATGAATCCGGTGTCGAGCGCTGGATTCTTTGGAGTGCCAGCGGGCGCTATCTAGTGGGTAGCTTCGATGGCAGGAAGTTCGAACCCCAGACACCATTGCTGGTCGGTGAAAGCGGCTACAACGGCTACGCGGCCCAGACCTGGAGTAATGCCCCCGACGGTCGATGTGTGCAGATCTCGTGGATGGCGGGGGGGCTCTATCCTGAGATGCCTTTCAATCAACAACTCTCCATCCCGGTTGAGCTCAAGCTCAAAGGCTCGGGAGCGAGCGCGGTGCTGACTCGTCAACCTGTGGCCGAGCTCGATGCGCTGCGCGGCAAGGCAATAGTCCACGAGAACACGACTATTCGGCCTGGCAAGCCTTTCGTGGCAGATACTCAGGCGAGGCTATTCGATGTGTCGTTCATTGTGTCTACCGGCTCTAGCAAGGCCCTCTATCTAATCGTGCGGGGACAGACCTTGGCATTTGATTGGGCAACGGCGAGTCTGACTTTAGTCAATGGCAAGCCTCACAAGCTTGGGCTGGCAGAACAGTCGGTGCCTCTACCCATAACGATAGGATCTGTTGCCCAGTTGTCTTGCCGGCTCGTCGTTGATCTAACATCGATAGAAGTCTTCATAAATGATGGCCAGGTGTCGGCGTCGTTTTGCTATTTGCCAGATGCTCATACTGATCCGCTTATTTTTTATGGCAGCGGTGATGACCAACGCCTTGATCACTTCGCGCTGTTCGAGCTGAAATCGATATTCGAGCACTAGGCCTTTGGCGCTTTAGGCGTGGCTGGTGTGGCACAAAGACCAAAAATGGGGGAGCTTTTTCCTCATGCAGTTTCATTCACAAAGCGTGATCAAATAAGGTGAGTTGATGAAAGTCTTGGTGATTAGCGACATACACGGCAATGCCGAGGCACTGCGGGCTGTGATGCGAGCCGAGCAGGACGCGGACGAGTCGATTTTTCTGGGCGATGCCTTTCTCTCTGGGCCACAGGCTAATGAAACCCTTGAGCTTTTGGGTGATTTGAACCCGAGTATTGCGATTCGTGGCAACCACGATGACGAGGTGCTCGACCCAAGCACCTTTCGCAGTTGGCCGGCTGAATGGGTGGCGCTCAACGAATGGATTTTGGCTGATCTCGATGCCTCGGCGGTGCCCTACATCAAATCATTCACCGATGCCGGCGCCTACCAGTTTGATGGGCTGTCGGCCTATCTACATCATGGCGAACTGGGTAGCAGAGATCTGGCTGCGGTACCCGACGCCGAAGAACATGTTTTCGATCTTCTTGGCGGCGGCAGCGATGCAGACCTCGTGCTCTTTGGTCATACCCATGTGCAGTTCACGCACAAGATCGGGCACCGAACCTTTATTAACCCAGGCAGCGTCGGTCAGCCGCGCTGCGGGGTGCTGCACGCCTGTTACGGGGTTTTTGAAGACGGCGTCTACGAAGCGCGTCAGGTGCAGTACGATCCGGCACCATGGTTAGCTGCGTTGGATCGAATCGATGTGCTCAATGATTTTCCCGATTTTAAGTCGTGGTTGTCCGATGGTCTGCTGACCGGCTACGGCATTGGTAAACGCGAGCCTTGGACGCGCTATGCTGATCAGGGCTACGCCTAGACAGCGCTTATAACCAGGATCGGATCTATAAGAGGGGAAGCATGGTCGACGCAGTGTCTTCCGGTCAAACACAGTCGGTAGAATCGTCCGGGGAGTCTGGAGAGCTCAAAGAAGCATTCCGGCTCGCCGTGCGCTGTTGGCCGTACTATCGCGCGCAGGCGAAACATTTGGTCACCTTCGTTCTCATTAACACCATCCTTGGTGCCTGCTTGCTGGGCGCTGGAATGATCGGCAACGATCTGATCGAAAACAAAAT
>JAYYHB010000021.1:0-3263 GCA_036157095.1 Pseudomonadota bacterium | reverse complement strand
AGGGTAAACATATCCTTCCTCCAAAACGCTATGCTGACAGAGGCAATTTTTGTACCAAAAGCTTGTTTGGCCGTTGAGGCTTGAACGCCGCTTAAGCCAGCGCCCTACTCTAGTGTGTGCAGAATCGAGGCGCTCCTTTTTCGTGCGTTACGGCTGGTGTTTGATTATTGTCTCTGCATGCCGCAGCTACAACACATCCTAATTGCAGTCTTAGCTCTCTATTGTTGCTTTATGGTCTTCAAGACCAGTGCAAACGCAGGGTTCTTTTTGCTGCCTTTGCTGTTTGTATTGCCGCCTTTCTTGCAACACCGCACGGTTGCGGTGCAGATTATGCGGTGGTGCCGCCTGCCAGTTATTGGCAGACAATACGCGAGATCTGTGACCGCTATGGTGTGCTGTTGATCACTGATGAAGTCGTTACCGGCTTCGGCCGAACCGGAGAGTGGTTTGCTATGGATCACTACGATGTCGTGCCAGACATTATGACCTTGGCTAAGGGCATCGCTAGCAGCTATATCCCATTTGGCGCGGTAGCCGTTTCAGCGGAGATTAATGCACCTTTCGAGGCCGGCGAGACGCACTTTATTCATGGATTCACAAATAGCGGGCATCCTTTGGGCTGCGCGGCAGGTTCTGAATTGATCGACATTATTCGTGACGAAAATCTGTTGGAAAACTGTAGAAAGCAAAGTGAAGTGCTCTTTTCTTATCGCGAAAAACTTCTAGCGCATCCGGCCGTTAGAGACGTTCGCGGTTGGGGTCTGATGATGGTCTTGGAGTTGATTAAGGACAAACAGACTTTGGAGTTCTTCGATCTTGCGATGCAAGCGGAAAAGCTTTACTGGGCCATTAGCCTGAAGCATGGACTAGTTGTGTATGGAAGTCTGTACGGGCCTAGACGTCAAGCCGCATTCCGGCGGGGTATTCCGTCTTGGCTGTCGCCGCCGCTGACCATTAACACCGACGAAATGCACGAAATGGTCGGTCGATTGGATAGTGCGCTTACTGAGTGGGAATCGATTGTGCTATAGCTGCTTGCGGGGCAGTTTTTGATAAGGGGGAGTGGTGCAGATGCATATTAGTGGAGAAGTTAAACCGGCATTTGAGCCCCTGCGGGAACTTTTTCAGCAGTCTCTCTCGGCCGCAAGAGACAAGAACGCGCAGCTTTGTATCTATGTCGGTGAGGAGCGGGTTGTTGATCTCTGGGCCAGCTCTGGCTCCGATGATTTCTCCGCGGATACGTTAGTAAACGTGTTCAGCAGCGGTAAAAGTCTAGAGTCAATTTTGATGGCCATGCTCGTCGATCAGGGTTTGTTGGATTTCACCAAGCCGGTATCCGCCTATTGGCCTGAATTTGTTGGTGCGGATAAGGATACGCTGACGGTGGCCGATGTGATGCGGCATGAGGGCGGGCTTGCTCAGTTAAACGTAACTCTGTCTGCCGCCCAGCTAGGAACTTCCGCACTGCAACAAAATAGTGTGGGCCGTGTATTGGAACAACACCCGCTGCGGTTTCCGGAGGGGGATTCTCCTCGGGAATATCATACGATCACGCGCGGCTGGATCGTTAATGAGATTTTTCGTCGCATAGAACCCAGCAACAAAACCCTTGGCGAGTACCTACGCGCGTATATCAGTGAGCCTCTAGGCGTAGACATATACTTCGATGTTACTGAAGACGAAGCGCGCAGAGTCTGCCGGGTGCAGCCACGTAGTCTTACGGCCCAGCTTTTAGACAGTGTTGCGCCGGGCTCACAGGCCCGCAAGATTGGCCTGACACCGTCGGAGTTATTCAGGAGGGCGCGTAAATTGATAGCTGCGTTCTTGGGCGATGCTCGTGCCAAGCTGCCAATGCCTCTGGAAGGGTGGAAGGAAGAAAACTATGGGATTTTCGATTCGCCCGCCTATCTGCATGCGCAAATACCCTCTGCGGGGGCTAAGTGTTCAGCGCGGGGACTTGCGAAACTCGCCGCGGCCATGGCCAACGGTGGCCAAATTCAGGGCCATACCGTATTGGGTCAAACTGGTCACCATGCTTTGCATGCGGCACCTGTTGCGCGAAGCATGACGATAATGGAAGGCAGCTTTACTCAAGGTGGATTGGCTTATTTTAGTGAGTCTGACGCCGCCAAAGGTCCTTTAGAGGCTGGTCTCAATGCAGGGCGCGGTGGTTTTTATGGCTGGATGGGTTTGGGTGGCTCGGTGTTTCAATGGCATCCCGAGCATCGAATAGGGTTCGCCTATGTTCCGACCGCGCTGAATCCAATCGATCTTTTTAATGAGCGTGGCAAGTCGTACCAAAGGGCGATGCTCAGATGTGTTGAGGCGATAATAACTCCCTAGACCATATACATTAACTCGCGTTCATGCGAGAACTGATGTAGGTTGTTGGTCATGAACGACCCCTTTGATCTAAAACGTCATATCGGAACGGTGCAAGACTACCCAATTGGTGGCATCACTTTTCACGATATCACCACATTGCTTGAAACCCCGAGCGCCTTTGTGCGGGCGTGTGATGAAATGGCCAAGCTCTGCGCCGAATTCAATCCTACCGCCATTGCCAGTATTGAAAGCCGCGGCTTTGTTTTTGCTGGTCCATTGGCGCGCGAATTGGCTCTACCTCTGGTGCTGGCACGGAAGCCAGGCAAACTGCCAAATTTAGCATTTAGTCGTGAATTCGATTTGGAATATGGTAGCACGGCTATCGAGATCCAAAAGAATACCGCCTTAACAGGTCAGGACAGTGTGATTATTGTCGACGATCTGATTGCTACTGGGGGTACTGCGATCGCCTGCGCGGAGCTGCTTAACGAGCATTTTTCTGTGGCGAAGCAGAATATCCTGGTTTTGGCTCTGATTGATTTGCCAGCATTGGGGGGCAGCAAGTTGATCCGTGAATCGGGATTTCAGGCTGCATCTTTGGTCAGCTATGACTGATTCAATGTGCTTTGGAGTTCCAGTTTTTTACTAAACCGTTGCTAAAATTGTGTTGTTCACATACTTCATCAGACGCTAACGAGTTCACCCCTGCAAGTAGGCAAACACCAATTAGAATAATCTTCACCCCACGGAGCCAGAGCGCATTCGTGTTTTTCATTTAGATCTCCAGTTTTTGGAAGTTTTTCATTCCCCGCTGAGCCGGTTTTTCTTGTAACGAAGGTCAACCGGTAGCATGGTCGAGACCATAGCCGCGGAGTGTGACAAGATGATTTCAACTCCGCGAGGTTTAGGAGAGCTTTGAAATTTCTTTTGCTTGCCGT
>JAYYHB010000020.1:0-4184 GCA_036157095.1 Pseudomonadota bacterium | reverse complement strand
TTGCTGGGTGGTTTTCAGGGATTACCTCACCGGTTCGAAAGGTTGTCTGGCCCAATGGATATCCACTGTATTAATGACTCTAAGGCGACTAACGTCGGTGCGACAATCGCTGCCCTTGCAGGATTTGCCCTGGATAGGCGGTTGATCCTAATCGCTGGTGGTGACAGCAAAGACGCGGATTTAGCCCCACTGGGTGATGCGATGCGCGGTCGGGTTCGATTGTTGATCACTCTGGGAAAGGATGCGTCGGCGCTAAATGAGGTAGCGAGTATCAGTGGCGTTGAGCATTACCAGGTAGCGACAATGGATGAGGCCGTTAGTTCGGCCTTCGCTCATGCTTGCGCGGGCGATACCGTGCTGCTCTCGCCAGCCTGCGCGAGTCTAGATATGTATCCAAGCTTCGTGGCCAGAGGAGAGCACTTTAGAGATCTCATACTTAACGTCGCGAATGCTCGTCAAGTCGAGGGGTCTCCTTGAGCACATCTTCGATACAGATACCCCGTCACGGTGCGCTATTGCTTCTTCCTTGGTTTGTGCTGCTAGTGTTCGGCACGATTATGGTGGGGTCGTCGTCGGTCGCCATGGCAGGCGACTTTGTGATTAGACAGCTTGTCAATTTATGCGCCTCTATTTTCCTGCTGGTGATTGTCGCAGTCACTCCACTCTCGTTTTGGCGAAAGTATTATGGGTTGGGCTGGTTGGCCTCCCTGGTCCTCGTGGTGTTGGTATTCGTCCCAGGGCTGGGTCATGAGGTCAATGGTGCGACGCGATGGATTCGCCTGCCCGGATTCAATCTGCAGGCGGTCGAGGTGGCGAAGTTTGGACTGATGATATATCTCGCAGGATATTTGGCGCGCTATCATGACGATCTTGAGCGATCGCCCATACGAATATTTATCCCCTTAGCCTTGGTATTCGGGATCTGTGCTCTGGTCGTTGCTGAGCCAGACCTTGGCTCCGCGGCAGTGATTTTGGCAGCGACTCTTTCCGTGCTTTTTGTAGCCGGCGCCAAGCTCCGCTATGTCTTATTCATGGTGGTTGGGGGTGGAGCGGCATTTGCTTTAATGGTTTGGCTTGAGCCTTTCCGTATGCGACGCATGGCCGCGTTCACGGATCCTTGGGCTGTTCCATTTGATACAGGTTATCAGCTAGTTCAGGCGTTAATTGCCTTCGGGCGTTGTGAGGTTTTTGGGTTGGGGCTTGGAGAAGGCATACAAAAACTGTCCTATCTGCCAGAAGCTCATAACGACTTTATCTTTGCGGTAATCGCAGAAGAGTTTGGCAGTATCGGTGCCATAGCGTGTATCGCTTTATACAGTTTTTTCATTTTTGCAATACTGGCAGTTGCCAAGCAGCGCTTGATGCTTTGTGATCGGTTCGCCAGCTACTGCTGCTATTTCGTAGGATTTATTTTCGCATATCAGTTTATGGTCAACGTTGGCGTGAATGTCGGTGTTCTACCAACTAAAGGGATAACGCTGCCCTTTATCAGTTATGGTGGTAACAGCTTGATGGTTTCCTGCGCGCTGTTCGCCATTGTGCTTCGTTGCAGTTGGTCAAAGGAGCCCTAATGGCGAGTGCAAATTTTTACCAGATTCCAGAAATGGGTCGCATTCGGACGATCCACTTTGTCGGGATCGGCGGCGCTGGTATGTGTGGTATTGCGGAGGTACTTCTCAATCAGGGCTACTCGGTAACCGGGTCGGATTTGAACGAGTCGATTAACACTGAGCGCTTGCGTGAGAAAGGTGCGCATATCCACTTGGGACACGATGCGAAGTGGGTACAAGGTGCTGACGTGCTGGTTGTTTCGTCAGCTATCGATCCGGCCAATCCCGAACTGGTGGCGGCGCGAAAACTTCGCCTGCCGGTAGTGCCGCGCGCGCAAATGCTCGGCGAGCTGATGCGTTACCGCCATGGTATTGCCGTCGCAGGCACCCACGGAAAAACGACGACGACGAGTCTCATTACGGAAATTTTTCGTTGCGCTGAACTTTCGCCAACTTTCGTTATTGGTGGGCTCCTAAACAGTGCAGGCACTAATGCGGAACTTGGTGGGGGCCGATATCTGATTGCCGAGGCTGATGAGAGCGATGCATCCTTTTTGCATCTGCAGCCAATGACTGCGGTGATCACAAACGTCGACCAAGATCATATGGCAACCTACGATCATGACTTTAGTAAGTTAAAATCGGCCTACGTAGAATTCACCAACCGCTTGCCCTTTTACGGCAGCGTTTTCGTTTGCGCGGATGACGCAGAGGCGCTGGCATTGTGTACTGCCTTCTCCCGATCGGTAATAACTTATGGTTACAGCGATCAGGCGCAATTTCGCGCAAGTGATGTGACCACCAATGGTCAGACATGGCGCTTCACTGCGCAGCGTGGTGAATTAGGCAGACCACTGCAGGTCAGTATCAAATTGCCGGGGCATCACAACGTGTTGAACGCTCTTGCCGCTATTGCTGTGGCAACAGAAGAGGGCATTGAAGATTCAGCCATTGTCGATGGACTAGGTGCCTTCGAAGGTGTTGGTCGAAGATTCCAAGTTACCGAGTCCGTCCGCATCGCCTCGGCTTCGTTTTCCCTTGTCGATGACTATGGCCATCATCCGACTGAGGTTGACGCAGTGATTAAAACTGCAAGAGAGGTTTGGCCTGATCGACGGCTTGCGATGATCTATCAGCCTCACCGCTATAGCCGAACGAGGGATCTGTTCGACGACTTTGTGCGTGTGCTCTCTGGGGTAGATGCCCTTGTTCTGCTCGATGTTTATGCTGCGGGCGAGGAGAGAATTGACAGCGCAGACAGCAAGGCGCTTGCCCAAGCGATTCGCCAAAGAGGTCAAGTGAACCCCGTTTACGCAAAAGATTCCGCAGAGGCGCTGGAGTTGTTGCCGAAGTTCATTGCCGCTCAAGACGTCCTACTAGTTCAGGGTGCAGGCAATGTAAGTACCATATCCAAAACGCTGACAGACAATGTGGGTTAAGCGAATCTTTACTGTATTTGGGGTCAGCTGTATAACGGCGGCCGGCATCGGTGTTTGGCACATTTTGGATCGCCCGGTAGATACGATTGTGGTTTCGGGTGAACCAACCGAAGCCGAGCGGGAGTGGGTGGAGCGAGCGTTAACCAGCGTGCCCTTGGACGGTATCTTATCGACGAATCTAGAAATCATTGAAGTACAGCTGATATCCATGGGGTGGACACGTCAGGTCACAGTCCGCAGACACTGGCCTGATCGTCTTGAGGTGCAGCTGCACAAAGTAGTGCCCGTCGCGCGCTGGGGCGAACAAGGTTATCTCGCAGCAAACGGGGAAGCCATGGAGCTGCCTGATAAACATCACGATCTGCCATTGCTCAGCGCGAGCATTAGTACGCCTCAGCAGACCATGGAGGTTTATCGCCTACTGCAGCTGTTCGCCTCGCGATTAAATCTGCAGATCGTGACGCTTAGTGAATCTCCCCAAGGTGAGTGGCTAGTCAGCTTTGGAGATGGCATGAGAGTATTTCTTGGGGCGCGAGACGTCGACGCGCGCATGCAGAGATTTTTGCGAGGCTACGGGAACGCGCTGCGTCATCAAGAACAGTCTATTGATTACGCCGACGCGCGCTATACAAGCGGTATTGCAGTGCGATTTAAGCCCGAGGTTCGTCATGAGGAGCGGCTTCCTGGCGCAATAAAAGGGGCTCCATCGCCTTCATCTACAGACAACGGATCATAAACATGGCTTCGGAAAGACATATGCAAAGAATCGTTGCGCTCGATATCGGCACGAACAAAATTGCTGCAATTGTTGCTAATGTAAATCCACAGCGTGAGCTAGAAATTATCGGTATCGGCACGCATCAGTCTCGGGGTTTGAAGAAAGGCGTAGTGGTCAATATTGACTCCACAGTGCAATCGATCCAGCGAGCTGTCGAGGAAGCAGAGTTGATGTCCGGCTGCGAAATAGATTCGGTATATGTCGGTATCGCAGGGAGTCATATTCGCAGCTTGAATTCCCATGGCATCGTCGCCGTTCGGGATCGGGAAGTTTTTTCCTTGGACATAGAACGAGTGATTGATGCCGCAAAAGCCATGGCTATACCTGCAGATCAAAAAATACTGCACGTGCTACCACAGGAGTACATCATCGATAGTCAGGAGGGCGTAAAGGAGCCTTTGGGTATGTCCGGTGTGC
>JAYYHB010000019.1:0-4477 GCA_036157095.1 Pseudomonadota bacterium | reverse complement strand
GTTTCTTCATCCAAAACGATCGAAGCGACTTCAGCGGGAGCCATGGCGTTAATGGCCAGCTGAGCCGGATTTTCATCCCAAAGCACGATGTCTATACGCTCACCGGCAAGTTCGCCTGAAACGGCCTGCACCCGGGATCCACGCATGCCGACACAGGCGCCAACGGGATCTATGCGGCCATCGTTTGTTTGAACAGCAATTTTTGCGCGCGAACCTGGATCACGGGCAGCGCCCAAGATTTGGATTACGTCTTCGGCGATTTCCGGCACTTCCACTTTGAAGAGTTCGATCAGCATGGATGGGGCTGTTCGTGATAGAACCAACTGAGGTCCGCGGTTATCAGGTCGAATTTCGACCAGCATGGCGCGCAAACGATCGCCAACGCGAAAAACTTCGCGAGGTATGAGGTGCTCCCGAGTCAGTATAGCTTCTGCATTATTGCCAAGATCGACGATCACGCTGTCGCGACCCAACTTTTTTACGGTTCCGCTGAGCAGCTCGTTCATCCGCGACTCGTACACTTCTAGAACCTGAGCACGTTCGGCCTCTCGAACTTTCTGGACAATAACCTGCTTCGCTGTCTGGGCGGCGATGCGGCCAAAATCAACGGACTCTACCTGCTCTTCTAGCACGTCCCCCAGCTGCGCATTGGCCTTTATCTCGCGAGCCTCTTCCACACTATACTGCGCACCCGGATTAGGCTCTTCATCCTCCTCGAGGTTGTCGAAATCTACGACATCCCATGTGCGGAACGTCTCGTACTCCCCAGAGTTACGATCAATGGCGACGCGAAATTCTGCATCTTCGCCATACTTTTTCTTTGTCGCGACAGCTAGGGCCGACTCCATTGCGCCGAAGATGACCTCCTTGGGCACACCTTTTTCCAGAGACACTGACTCAATCACCGAAAGTATTTCTTTGCTCATGCGCTAAAGCTTCCTCAATCAAACACCGGCACGATGCGCGCCTTTTGAACGTTTTCTAGCGGCAGCAGGTACTCATCCTCGTCGACCTGCAACACTACCGAATTATCTTCTAGCCCTGCCAACGTCCCAACAATTTTTTTACGCCCCTCGAAAGGGTAATTTAGTCTTACGTCGAGACGCTCACCCACATGCGCCGCGTATTGCTCGATCTTAAACAGCAATCGATCCATCCCCGGCGAAGACACTTCAAGGGTGTACGCACTAGGCATAATTTCTTCAATATCGAGCAAGTCGCTGACATGTCGACTAACCTCGGCACACAAATCAACGCTGACACCTTCCTCACGTTCAACAAAAATACGCAAAAGGCTGTACTTACCCTGATTCAAATACTCTACACCCCATACGCAAGCACCCAGGGCCTCTACCGTTGGTACGATCAGCTCTTCGATTTGTAATTCTTTGTTCTTCAATTAAAACCGTTACTTGCTTTCATCACCGCGACTGCAATTCGTCGGCATTTTTTTCGCGTCCGTCGTGCGTTGCCCAAAACGGCAGGCACAAAAAAAGGGCCTAAAGCCCACTTAGTCTGCGCGACTCTCCCAGCAGCTTGTGCCGGGTGGGCCAGGGGTCTTCGACCATCCGCCTCACGCGTTCAGATGATCGTCCTAAGCCTAACTTTGTATGAACCCAGTGCGTCTCTACGCAAACCATGAATCTAACAAGTTCTTCTTGTTGTGGTAGCGGGGGCAGGATTTGAACCCACGACCTTCGGGTTATGAGCCCGACGAGCTACCAGACTGCTCCACCCCGCATTAACAAGGACGCGAATTATAGGTACGCTTATTAATTGGTGCAAGCGAGTTCGGCATCATCAGTAAAAGATGTCATTGTAGATTGCATGCACTGTCGATGCTGTCGCAAGGAATGGTGCCGAAGGCGAGACTCGAACTCGCACGGGCGTGAGCCCACTACCCCCTCAAGGTAGCGTGTCTACCAATTTCACCACTTCGGCGTTTACGTAGCTATAAACGACAGATTTCCCGCAGCGTGTAGTCTACTGTCAGATTTCTGGAATGTCCTCGTTTTGCTGCCCCTCACCCGAATCACCAGCGGGAGACAGATCGTTCTCATTTTTTGCAGCGTCAGTTGCCCGATCGAGAACTTGCGGAATGCCGAGCAGACTGGCCTGCTCAGAACGCTCTTTCGCTGTGTAAGCAAGACTGAACGCGATGACAAAAAAGCCTATAGACAACCACGTAGTGATGCGCGTCATTGCTGTCGCACCCCCAGAGCTCCCAAAGACTGTATTTGACGAACCGCTGCCAAATGCTGCTCCAACATCGGCGCCCTTGCCTTGCTGTATCAGGACCAGAGCAATTAGAGCCAGGGCATCAATGACCAGCAATGACAGTAATACCGTTTCTAGTGTCGTCATCTCAATTCTCTATCGTGTGTTTGAATGGCAATCGGCCACCCGTCTATGCCGGCTATATGTTCGATCCGATTCTTTCATTTTTAGCTAGCTTTCGGCGGCTCGTATGATGGCAGCAAATTGTTCTGTGTCCAGTGATGCTCCGCCAACGAGTACTCCCTGTATCTCAGGATAGGCAAATAATTCCTCAGCATTAGACGCGTTAACGCTGCCCCCGTACAGGATACGAACTGCTACCGCAGCTTCCGGCACTATTTCCTCCAAAGCACCGCGGATAGCCTCATGCATGTGCACAGCTTCCGCTGCCGTTGCGCTTTTCCCAGTGCCAATTGCCCAAATAGGCTCATATGCGATAGCCACCCTCCGAGCTTGGCGCAGGCAGTCCTCTTGCGCGATCACCTGCTGGCGTACCCGATCAACCGCGTTACCCGCTTCTCGTTCAGCAAGGGTTTCACCAACACAGATAACCGGCATCAGCCCCGCCGACAAAATCTGTTGACACTTGGCAGCAACGGCCGCGTCATCTTCTGAGTGGTCGGCACGTCTTTCTGAGTGCCCAACCAGCACAACTGTGGCGCCCACATCGCGAGCCATATCAGCCGATAACTCCCCGGTATGCGCTCCGAATTCATATCTGCCCACATTTTGCAAGCCGACTTCGTAGGTGCCCTCTGACAGCTCTACCAAGTGATGCGCATAAACAGCCGGAGGCACCAGAACGGTTTGAACGTTGCTAGTTGATGGCAAAGATGAAACAAGCGCCTTGGCAAAGGCCAGATCGCCATTCATTTTCCAATTCGCAATGACTAAACGATTTGTCATCAACACCCCAGCTCGTCAGGGCGCGCAATACTATACGGTGGCTAATTTGTTGCCAATATTTCTATGTCGCAATCCAGCGGCACTCCACTCGAAGAAAAGGTTTAAAGAAGATTTAGCCTCGAAAGGGCCACATCAGCGCCACGCGCCATTGCCATTGATCGATCAGCATCGCCAACAGCAGCGGCGACAAGGCAAAGCCGACGGAGACAAAAACATCTTTCATCCCTGATACCAACCCCCGACGCTGTTCGAACCAAAGCAGCAAGACGTTGCGGCTAGCGCTGGTCATTACACCTTGTCCGCTGAACCGAACGCCAAATTAGCTGGCTACCATCAGCAAAAGGCGATAACCAAGCTGTCAATGCCAATCATGATCGCCAAATCTTCGCTGGTTCGGTCCACCACGGGTAAGAGCTGTATGGACGCACCCAGGATCCAAGCCGCCAAAATCAGCACAATTGTCGCGCCACAGGCATCAAACAGACGACCAGCCTGGGTAGCAAAAGAGCGCTGGCGATGGTGTCGAACATGCAAGCCAAGGAAAGTTCGGTTCTACTCGGCTCCGTCACCTCGATAAAAGCATCGGCAAGTACTGCCATGCCCATGGTTTCACCTGGCACGCTGAACAAAAAGCAAAGCGAAGAAATCTCAGCGGTTATCCAGCCTTAGAAAACGAGATCTTTCCAGCAGAAAATGGCCAATCGCCGCGTAAGCGAGCGAAAAGACCGGAAGGTTGATCCATTGCTCACCTAATATGATGATGCCGAACCCACTCGAGTTAAACATGGGAGGCATTGAAAATATCGAGAAGACTAGGCGGCCTCAATACTCTTGGCATAACCCGCTAGATCTGCAGCGATACGTGTCACTTCGCTCTCGTCTTCACCTTCAACCATGATGCGCAAAAGTGGCTCTGTTCCAGAAGGCCGCACCAAAATGCGACCGCGATCCGCAAGTTCGTGCTCGTAATCGGCCGTCGCCTTGAGCATATCAGGATGGCGACTAATCTCTGCAGGCGAATTCACAACGACGTTTACAAGCACCTGGGGTGTCTTGATTAATCCTGAGGCAAGATCGTGCAAGCTAACATCAGCCTCCTGCATGGCGAGCAGCACCTGCAGTCCGGCTACGATAGCGTCGCCAGTGCTGCAAAGATCAAGGGTGAGGATATGGCCTGATGGCTCACCACCCAGCACCCACTGACGCTGATGCAGTGCTTCCATGATGTGTCGATCACCAACCTGCGCTCGCAAAAACGGCACTGCAAGCTCTTTCAACGCCTGTTCCAACCCAA
>JAYYHB010000018.1:0-6067 GCA_036157095.1 Pseudomonadota bacterium | reverse complement strand
TGCGGCGAAAGTCTTCAGGCGACAAAGCTTTCAGCTCTACTCTAATGGGCAGGCGACCCTGCAGTTCTGGAATGAGATCCGAGGGCTTTGCTAGGTGAAAAGCGCCAGATCCAATAAACAAAATGTGGTCAGTACTTATCGCCCCGTACTTGGTGCTTACGGTGCAGCCTTCTATCAGTGGAAGAAGATCACGCTGCACTCCCTCTCGGGATACATCAGTGCCAGACGTTTCAGCGCGCTTGGCAACCTTATCCAGTTCGTCGATAAAGACGATGCCTGTCTGTTCGACGGCGGTAACAGCTTTGCTGCGAATGTCTTCTTCATTAATCAGTCGGGCGGCTTCCTCGTCATGGAGTCGCTTGCGTGCTTCCTTAATACTCAGACGCTGTTCCTGCTTTTTCCCCCGGCCCAGGCTGGAGAACATGTTCTGTAGCTGGCTAGTCATTTCTTCCATGCCTGGTGGCGCCATGATTTCAACGCCCACGGCGACCTGCTCTAGGTAGACGTCAATTTCTTTATTGTCGAGTTCGCCCTCGCGCAATTTCTTGCGGAACATTTGGCGCGTGGTAGAGTCCTTTGAATCAGATTCGCCATCGGCATTACTCGGTGCGGGCAGCAAGGCATCTAGAATACGGTCCTCTGCACGATCCTCGGCCTGTTCCGCGACGGCCTGCATTTGTTCTTGGCGCAGCAGGTTAACAGCCGTATCTGCCAGATCGCGGATAATGGACTCCACGTCGCGGCCGACATAACCCACCTCGGTAAACTTGGTTGCCTCTACTTTGATCAAGGGCGCATTAGCAAGTCTTGCCAGGCGTCGGGCAATTTCTGTTTTCCCAACGCCAGTGGGGCCGATCATGAGAATGTTCTTAGGGCTGACCTCATCTCGCAGCTCAGGATCAAGCTGCATACGTCGCCAGCGGTTTCGCAGCGCGATGGCGACGGCACGCTTGGCATCGCTTTGACCTACAATGTGGCGGTCGAGTTCCTGAGCAATTTGTTTGGGTGTGAGCGCGTCGTTAGCTGTCATCGGTGGACAAGGTTTCCAAGGTCAGTGAATGATTGGTATAAACGCAAATATCGCCAGCAATGGTCATGGCTTTGCGGACTACATCTTCGGGGTAGAGCTCGGTGTTTTCAGCGAGTGCGGTTGCGGCCGCCCTTGCATAGTTACCGCCAGAGCCAATGGCCAACACGCCAGTCTCTGGTTCAAGCACATCGCCATTGCCGCTGATCAACAAGGTTTCGGATTTATCCGCAACGATAAGCATTGCTTCGAGCTTGCGTAGGGCTCGGTCAGAGCGCCATTCCTTGGCGAGCTCTACTGCTGCTCGGGTAAGTTGCCCGTGATATTTCTCCAGCGCAGCCTCGAATTTTTCAAACAGAGTAAAGGCATCGGCAGTGCTCCCGGCAAACCCAGCGATGACTCTGTCTTGATAAAGTTTGCGTACTTTGACCGCATTTCCCTTCATAACCGTATCGCCGATGGAAACTTGGCCGTCGCCGCCCACGGCCACCTGATTGTCATCTCTGACGCTAAGTATGGTGGTGCCGTGAAACGCTTGCATAGGTAACTCCGTGAGTTTTTTGTTGCTAAATATGCGGTGCTGCAGGTTTGCTAAAAGCCGTCATTTGGGGGGCTAAAGATATTGGCGGTGTCGTTGCCACAAAGCAACGCCGAGTAAGCGCCAAGTCACAGTCGCGCTAATTCAAAATAATGCCCGAAATGCCCTGCTCTCTGAGTTTTGTCAGGGCACGGTTGGCGTCTACGCGTCTCTCAAAAGGACCTAACATCACGCGATGCCAGGTTCCCGTTGAGCTGTTATTGATCTCAATGACGGCAGGTAGATTGAGCAAAATGAGCCTGGCACGCATTTCGTTAGCATCTTTCTCGTCAAGAAAGGAGGCAGCCTGAACTCTAAAGACCGACGGCTCCTCTGTGCCAGCTGGCTCATTAGATTCGTAGGGTGAGGTATCTACCTTTATTTCGCCGTTCTTAAGGAGGTCTGGAAATTCAAAAGTGACCCTTGGCACTTCAGATGATTCTGCAGTGTTCAGGACAGCGTTGTCTGGAGCATCTTCCATCCATTCAGGTAGGTAGGCGGCAAGCAGTACGACTGAGGCGCCGAAAATCGCGCCGGATGAAAAGCTGGGTCCGTGAAAGGTGAGTCTTTTTTTCTTGCCGCGGGTGGGTGTGGCTCGACCAATGGTAGAGGCTGCACGAGGCTTGCGTTTGGTCGGTTTCGCGGAGCCACCGCGTTTAGCGAAGTCCTTGGTCATGCAAAGCCGCCTGTGGTGAGTTCAGTGAGTTAGAGTTCAACGAAGATAATAACGTGCGCGCGAGTTGTTGGAGAAGCCACAATAGTCATTGTTGAATGCTCATCTGGCCTACATCGCGTCATACGGATCAACGTCGATAGACCATCGCAAGCTGTGATGCGTCTTGGGGTGGCCTAAACTGGCAAGGACCCGATGCAGCACCGATCGAGTTGCCGCCAGTACCACCAATTGAAATCGTGTCCGTTTTGCAACTCGAGCCATGGGGGCAGGAATGGGGCCGAGAATATTGAGTCCTGTCATATTCTGTTGGCTTTTCGCTCCCGACTCGAATGAGGCTTTGCAGCGGCTCAGGAAATCCCTTGCTAGCGAGGGGTCGATGGATTCTGCTCGGAGCATCGCCATGGGTTGAGCCGGTGGCAGCCCTGCCTGCATACGACTCCTTAGCTCGGCCTCGGCGAATCCCCGATAGCCTTGAGAAATCAGTCGCTGCAGCAGAGGATTTTCTGGCTGATAGGACTGGATCCAAACTTCCCCCTGCTTTTCAGCGCGACCAGCGCGACCGGCAACCTGAACGATGAGCTGCGCTGTACGCTCGGGGGCCCGAAAGTCTGGGCTTAGGAATCCAGCGTCGGCGTTAATGACTGCCACAAGTGTTACCTGGCGAAAGTGATGTCCCTTAGCGAGCATTTGAGTGCCTACCATGATACAGGGATCGCCCAGCTGAATTTTCTCAAGTTGACTATTAAGTTGTGCATTGCTGCGGGTGGTATCGCGATCGATGCGGTAAAGAGGAATATCGGGGAACAGCTCGGCTAGGCCTTCTTCCGCGCGCTGGGTTCCTGTACCAACTGGCAACAAATCATGGTGGCCGCATTTTTCACACTGCCTTGGCAAGTCAAAGCGCAGGTTGCAGTGATGGCAAATTAGCTGCTCAGGCTGACGATGTAGCGTTAACCTCGCATCACAATCCGAGCAGACGTTCTGCCAACCACAGGCTTTACAAACCAGCGTAGGCGCGAAACCTCGTCGATTGAGGTAGACGAGCACTTGGCCTCTTGCTTCAAGGTGAGAGTGAATCGCTCGAATCAACGTATCCGAGAGGCCACTTCGCAAACTCTGACCGCGTAGATCGATGGTTTGATAGCGAGGCATTGTGGCCCCGCCGGCTCTTTGCGTTAGTAAGATATGTTGATAGCGGTTACGCTTGACGTTATAGAACGATTCGAGGGATGGCGTCGCGGAGCCAAGGACCAAGGGTATGTCCAGTTGCTGCGCGCGCTTCACGGTCAAGTCTCGGGCTGAGTATCGCAGCCCTTCCTGCTGTTTGTATGAGCTGTCGTGTTCTTCGTCGACAATGATCAGTCCCAAGTTTTTGAACGGTGTAAAGACAGCAGAGCGTGTGCCGATCAGCACTTTGATCTCGCCCGCGCGACACCTTAACCAGGTTTGCAGCCGCTGCCCTTCACTGAGGCCCGAATGCACCATGCCTGTGCCGCCAAACCGGCTCTCAAATCGATCGAGGGTTTGGGGTGTGAGGGCAATTTCAGGCACCAGCACCAGCACTTGTTTCCCTGCGGCCAGAACCGCCGCCATGCTCTGAAGATACACCTCAGTTTTACCCGAGCCGGTTACCCCTTCTAGCAAAAATACGTTAAAGCCAACGGCAGCATGAATCACATTGATGGCCACTTGTTGCTCATCAGACGGCGTCAGAGGTTTAGTTATTTGGCGTTGAGTGGGAGCTGCTTTTCGGATCAGCACATTCATACCTTCAAGTTTACGTAGCATGCTTCGATTAAATCCCGCGGCCTCGAGGGCCTCGCCAGTTTGTGCGTCGCCGACATGAGCCAAATGATCGACGACGGCTTGCTGGGTCTTTGCCCGGGGCGAAATAAGGCTGGCATTTGCCAGGTGCCATAGGTCTGGAGGGGCTTCGGGTTTGATCGCAAGTGCCGTGCCCTTGCGCGCCGCGCTGGGGAGTACCGTCGCAAGCACCTCTCCCAAGGGATAGTGATAGTAGTGCTGCATCCACTGCGCTAGCGTCAGGAGCTCCGGTGCAATAGCCGCCTCAGTATCCAGCACTTCGATAACGGCCTTAGTGCTGGTATGCGGGTAATCAACCTCGGTACTGATGCAAATGCCGATGACTTCGCTGCGTCCAAACGGCACCCGCAGTCGCGCACCTACTTTTGGTAACGGGCGTTCGGCGTCTACGTGGTAGTCATAGACTGAGTGCAGTGGTCGAGGAACGGCGACTTGGATGACTTGTTTGGAATCGGCCATAGAGTATTGTAAGGAGGAACCGCATTGTCAGGATAGGGTTGAACGCGATTCATGAAGCGACATTCCAGGCGCTTGCGACTGTTAGTCGTTCCGTGTTGCTTCGCGCCCGATTTTCAACAAGCGAGCACGCGTTATGAAGCCCGAAGCTCATCCTGAATACCACATCATCAAAGTCACCTGCAGCTGGCGCAATGTGATGGAAATTGGGTCTACGCTCAGCAGCGACACCCTCGTTGACGTTTGCTCAAGCTGCCCCCCTTTCTATGCGGGTAAGCAAAAGACGATTGATTTCGGCGGTCGTGTCGAGAAGTTCCGCCAGCCGTTCGCAAAGCGCACCAGTTTAGGCAGTTAGCGGCTGAACACAGCAGTCTAGTATATTGCTTTTGCAGCGCTGGGGTCGGTACTAACCTATATCTCTGGGATATCGGCAAAAGGCTCTGTTTAAGAGCAGACAAAGAAGGAGGGAATTCTCCTCCTTTTTTTGTGCGCAGATAAACAGACTACCCTTCTAGGGCATGCCGCTAGAATAAATCAACCGAACGAATGTCCTCGGTTTGTGTTTCCTCACCGCTCAAAGTAGAAGATACGTCGGGTGCGAATTCTGCCAAGAAAACCTCGTTGATTGTGGTGGTGTTGGCGGAAGCTGAAGGCAAGCCGGTTCGCTTGTCTACGCGCAGCGTGACGATGCCCGGTGGCTGCGGCATCGGCATTTCAGGTACTTCTGCCAGGGCCTCTTCCATGAAGTCTATCCAAATGGGTAGCGGTATATTGGAGCCATAGGCATTCCTGCCGAGTGGCTGTTGATCCTTAAAGCCTACCCAAACGCTCGCCACTAAGGCGTGATTGAAGCCGTTAAACCAGGTATCCGATGCATCGTTAGTAGTGCCGGTTTTACCCGCCAGGTCACTTCTGTTTAAGGTTCTCGCACGGCGCCCGGTGCCGAGTTTGATGACGTCGCGCAGCATGGACTGCATGATGTAGGCATTGCGCTCGTCGAGCACTCGCTCCGCCTGCATTGGTGTCTCTTGACCAGGTTTTTTTGCCTTAAAACTGAGCCAGGAGTCGAGTACGGTGCCACGCAACCAAGTGTTGGGGTCGACGGTATCGCTACTGTTGGCGTTAGGCGCTTCAGCTAGGTTATCGCCGACGCGTCGGTCAGTATTGCTGGTCGCGATGTTGTCGGACTCTGCCGCCAGCATCTCACAGTCTTTACAGACCGTGGCGGGGTTGGTTGTAAACAGAACATTGCCTCGCTGGTCCAGTAAGCGATCGACAATATGTGGCTCGACTAGGTAGCCGCCATTGGCCAGGACACCATAGGCTTTCACCATATCGATGGGCGCTACGGTCATCGTTCCCCCACCTAGTGCCAGCTGGGTGTTGCGCGGAAAGGATTTCATGTCGAATCCAAATTTTTTGACGTCCTCAAGTACCTTGCCGGCGCCAATTTCAAGCAGCACTCGCATGGATACTAAATTAATGGAGCGGTATAGAGCCTCGCGCA
>JAYYHB010000017.1:0-7261 GCA_036157095.1 Pseudomonadota bacterium | reverse complement strand
AAAGACCCAAAAAACTCGCCGCCGTCGCCGATATCGCAGCTGGCAATAACTTTTGCCAAGCCCCAATCTTATTCTCCATTAGGGATGTACTCCTTTTTTTAAAATGCGCGTCCCCCATTAATCCCGAAGCAAGATACGTACCAACGAAAAACCTTTATTTAGGGTCTTACACAGCAACTGGCGAGACAGCTGTGTCACCAATTTGTCACGGTTTGGTGCAGGCACTTAGAAAAGCGAACCAAATAAGTGCACTGCCCTCGAAAGACTCTCAACCGGCGGAATCACAAACTAATCCCACAAAGTAATAAATGCAGAAAGACAACTAAAAGAGCGCGCTAGCGTGTACGGTTTTTACGAAACTGTTCAGGTATATAAACGGGCCATCCGTAAGCCCTCGCCCCGCGACCAACGCCATGCATAACAATAAAGTCATCATGAATATGAATATCCTCTCGGCCATCAATTAAACGAACGATATTCGTCGCGTCCTGTAGATCAGAAGCCGTAAGCTGCAAAGCGTGCTCGTTTGGTCGATAGTTTGAACGCAACATGTAATCAAGACCGGGTTCGGCCGACATTTCGATTCTCCCGCCCAGAACGAAGCGCAGGGTTTCTTTTCTCGATAAATCAGCTAGTGATTCAAGGCTTTCCAAATAGCGAGCGTAATCTCTGATCACCAAGCGACCCGGGTAAAGCGTATTACCCGTGAACAAAATCCCCGACCATTCATCGAATACGCTAATCGCCGACTCGTCGAGCCCAGGTGTTGGCAAGACGTCTAGCACTCTGCCGCCTAGGTCGAGTTTGCCCTTGCTCGGCCAGTCACCGCCTAGCACCGCTGACCGTAGAACACTATCGTTGCCAACCACCATGGTATCGGGTCGATTTTCAAACTGCCCCAATGCCGCGATCTGAGAGGTCTCGGAGCCCAGTGTCAGAACCAACAGCGGCATTTTTGGAACATTATTGGCCTGCTGCCAGCGATTGATCACGCGATCGACAACCTGGCGGAGCGGAAAATACTCGGCTTCTTCTGTAGCGCCGGCATCCAACAGCACCGCCCGCTCCTCTCCCATCAGCAAATACATAAAAGGAGCTTCCCAATGTATCGCAGGGTTTTGACGGAGAATAAACGTATGCTCGTTGTAGCGATGCACCTGCACACGGACATCAGTGTTGGCCTTGGCAGAGACGCTGCCATGAATCCATGTGAACCTCAGATTACCGGTCGCGGGATGCTCAGGATCCCACTGCGCTGCAGCCGGCATGACCGTCATGCCGCCGAGCATTATCGAAAATAACCATTGTCTGCACTTCATATTCTAAGGATCCGTCGTGTAGGCCCATGGCACTTCGTTGTAGATCAAAAAGTCCGCGTATTTGTAAATTCCAGCCTTATCGATGACCTCTGTGGCAATTACCGCTTCATCAAGCATCTCGAGGGACATTTGCATGGGCGGCTCGCTGGGCTGCCATGTGGTGCCAATGGGGTAATCGACCATTGGCGTGCTCGTCATCTCAATGTGATTGTTAATCAGATGAGACACAGGATAGTCGTCAGCCATCGCACGCAGACGCTTGATACTAGCGGCCCAAGCGTCCCAGTCCTCCAAGTAAAGTCGTCCGCGATAAAACATATCGCCGGTATATAGCAAATCCGTCCATTCGTCATAGAAAGCAATCTCAGAGCTCTGGTGCCCGGGCGTTCCCGTGATAACAAAACTTCTGCCTCCCAGATCAAACTCCAGGCGCTCCTCAGGGTAGTTGCTAAACCCCCAGTAGTGCATGACCTCCTCATGAGTCAGACCGACCATGGTCGTGTTTTCTCTGTCCACAAATTGATTCCACGCAGCATAGTGGTCACCGTGCAGATGGCTGTTCGCCACGATCAAATGCGTTGATGACTGATCGAACTCTGCCTCCCAATTTGCGATCAGCTCATCCACCACCTCTCGCAGTGGGAATAAAGCAGGCGACGAGGTCGACCCCTGATCTATCAACAAGGCCACGCCGTTACCAAAAAACACATACATAAAGGCGCCCTCGTAGTTGATCGCCTTGTTTTCGCGCAAGATATAGGTGTGATCGTTATATCGATGCACCTGCACAGCAGGATCAGTGTTATCCATGGCGGACTTTGAGCCGTGTATCCATTGGTCAGGAAACTCTCCGGGTGCTGCCGCGCTGCTCGGGAATAGCAAATCGCCTTTCGGCACGAGAGACATGGCCGCCTCTACCGCAAAGATGCACATGGTCACCATGACTATCGCGACCCCACGTTTTATAAACACAGCTCAAGCTCCCTGATCTATTTTTCCTAATACGCTAACCGTTTGATTAACCAGTAAAGACCAAGACCAGCGATCGTCATGCTGGCAGGTTCAGCAACACGCTGACGATACAAAGGCCAGCGCTGCAGCCAACCGAAAACGAGATACGCCGTTAGCAACACCGTAATTTGACCGATCTCTACACCAAGATTGAAAAGCAACAGGGCCGGCAGCACGGAACCTTCGGGCAGCGCCAGCTCACTTAACGCAGACGCAAAACCCAAGCCGTGCAACAGCCCAAAAGCAGTTACCACCAGCAAGCGCCACTTAGCTACATGGCGGGAGTACAGGTTATCGATAGCGACGTACAAAATTGAGGCTGCGATCAAGGGTTCTACGAAATGCGTAGGCGCCGCGATATAGCCCAGTGTCGTCAAGCCGAGCGTAACCGAATGCGCCAAGGTAAAAGCCGTTACCTGCAGCAGCAATGAAGAAAGTTTGGTCGACAGGAAAAACAGCCCAAGGATGAACACCATATGGTCGAATCCCATGGGAATGATGTGTTGGATACCCACAACTAACCAAGTCAGTGATGGCAGCCACGCTTGGATTTGTAACACCGCGCTGACGACATAACCCTCACCAGACTTAGCTCGCAAATCATTTAGTCTGATGTCGCCACTAGATCGTGTTCCCGCAGTAAGCAGGCGCGATATGGGTAAGGTTGCCGAGGAATCCACTCGCACTAAACAAGGCCAAGGTACGTCGAGTGCATCCTTAAGTCTGATCGCGATGATCGACTCAGAAGAAGGCTTTGCCCCCATTAACACAAACTGCACATCCGCCATTTGCGGAGTGAGGGGATTTTCGATGGCTTCAAGTGATATGGCCGTTGCTCGATAGTCGCGTAGTGCTAATTCGCGGAGCTGGCCATCGACCACAACCTCAATTCCTGACTCAAGCGATTTCAGAGCCTGATAAAGCGCCCCGCTTTTGAGGGCTGACTCTGGATTTGACACCGCATCCCAATAGGATTCGGGCGTCATCAGTCCTGACTGACCAAGGTCGATTTGCACGGTTAATGTTGGATCAGACGTTGCGTCAGCCGATATTCGAATTTCTGTCATGTTGAGCATATGCGCATGAGTGAGCGGCAGCGAAGCCAGCGCTAAGGCCAAAAAACCCATCCATTTCGTCACCTCCATCCTCAATCGACACTCCTCGCGTCCAAAGCGTGCGCACTCTTTTGCAAGTGCCGATTGGTTCACCACTGCACTTCCGAGAGGAGATGTGAAGCAACATATGTGCCATGGGCTCGACCTACAAGAATCGCAGTTCCAAGACGTCGGCCGCACTGATAAGGAGCATTGGGCCAGATTTGCGCACAAATAAGGCACAACGGCCCATTGAGGGTAAGCAATGTCTCGCGCAAGCCTCTGCTATGCCGCGAAAACAAATTTTGGGAGACTGCTCCTCGCTAATCAGCGCACGGGGAATTAAAAATGAGTCGACAACAAGAAAAATTCGATCTGACCGAGCTAGAGGGGCGTGTAGCGATCATCACGGGCGCGGGTAACTATGGTATCGGCTGGGGCTTGGCAAAGTACGCAGCGCTAAATTTGCAGATGCATGTCGCTTTAATCGATTTGTATGAAGCCACAGTTGAACAGGCCGCCGCCGATCTGCGCGTTATGGCACCCGACCTTAGTGTTTTGGCTCTAGCCTGCGACGTAACGAGCAGCGCCGATTTGAGCAACGCACTTGAACGAATCGATATTCATTTCGCTGGCAAGAGCATTGGCGCGGTATTCGCAAATGCTGGCGTCCTTTTCAACAATAGCATCCTGAAAAGTGACATAGAGGATTGGGAAACGACCCTGAACGTGAACGTGCTGGGCGTGGTGAAGACCGTAAAGGCCTTCGTGCCAAGACTGCAGGCGCAGGCCGAAAAATCAATTTTCTGCACCACGGCTTCCGTGGGTGGACTGGTGCGCGGTGATGGCGGAGCCGCTTCTTATCAGGCCAGCAAACACGCTGTCGTCGCGCTCACGGAATCGCTCTCTTTCGAGATCGCCAGGAAATCACCCCAAGTGCATGTCCGGGTGTTATGCCCCTGCATCGTTAGCACCTCCTTGATGCAATCTAGCCAGCTAAATAAGTCAGCCAAAAACGCACTCGCTAGCACCGATGTCGCGTCGATTAAGCCGAACGAAATGGCGCTGGGTATGACTCCGGAGCGACATGCCGAGCAGGTCTTCGATCTCATCGCCGACGGTAAATTCTATCTCGTTACCGATAACGTGAGACCCTATGTCGACCATGACCTCCCCTTTGACGCCATGAACATCATTACCGAGCGTTTTGATAACTTGAGAGAACTGCAGCTAGACAATGCCGACGCATTTAAAATGCCAGCAGAAGGCTACCCTTCATCTATCTTAAAGGGCCCGATGTTTAGGGCACAGACGGCGATCGGCAACGGAGATTGAACTTGCCGCAAATTACCAAGTCAGCGCGATATGGGGCCTGTCGAAAAGTCTCGCGAGGTAGCTTTGTAACGCTGGGCGAGATTCCAACAAGCCGGTTTTACGCGACCAGTTAGTGGTCCAGCCGACAATAATATCAGTAAGGGCAAATTGTTTGCCGAGAATAAAATCCTGATCTGACAGGTGCTGTTCAAGCACATCCAAACCGGCAGCTGCAAGCTGTCGATTTAGCGCTAATGCCGCAACCGTTTTCGAATTCGCTAGCTCCAGCCGACCTAACTGAAAGCTGTGCCACAAATAGGCTTCAATTTCAGACTGAGCAAAAGACACCCACTGGTTGTGCAGGCTCCGCTCTTTCGCGCCTTGCGGGGCTAGCAGATTTTGGCCTAGGGTGATGTCACATAGATGCTGACAAATTGGAGCGGACTCGAACAACACAAAGTCGCCAATCTGCATCGCGGGTATCTTCGCCTGAGGATGCAAGCGCCTGAGTTCATCACTACCAATCATGCCGTCATAGTGCCGGTAAGAAACCTCGAGCCCCAATTCATCGACCGTCCATGCCACTCTGGCCGCACGGTTACCACCAGATCCGTAGATAGTGATTTCCTCATTCACAGTCCGGCTCCTACGATAACTGTCTTTTTTGTTGCTAGTGGGTCACTCGGGCCGTCAAGCCTAGGGCGGAAAAGCACTCGAGTAATTCTTTGTGATCTAGCTCTTTAGCGATCACTACCAGCCGCGTTCTGCGATCTTCACCTGGCCACGCATCAAGGAGCTGCGGAGGATGAAAGACATGCTGTACGCCATGTATCACCAAGGGCCGATCAAGGCCAGCCACATTAATAATGCCTTTAACCCGCAGCAAATCCTGACCACGAAATTGCATAAGCATGGTCAGGCAAGACTCGAATAAGACAGCATCTACAGGTTCGTCGAAGACTAGGCTACTGGCCTTCACATCGCCATGCCGGCTTCTGTCGTGTTGGCCATGACCATGCGCTTCGACGACGTTAGTGACTTGGGGGTTGAAATCGCACGCGAGCCAGGCTTCGACATCACTGCTCTTGTTCTCCAACCCATAAGCTCCGAAGCTAAAGATCCAATCGGCCTGCGCCCGGCCATCGATCACTGCGCTGATCGGCGCAGCGGGCGCATATTGCCGGATCGCTGTTTCCAAGGATTGCGCCGAATCGCCGAGCAGGTCCGTTTTCGTCAGCAAAATCCGGTCAGCAACAGCAACCTGCTTAACCGCCTCGATATGGTGATCCAACGTCGCGATGCCGTTTACCGCGTCTACCGTCGTCAGTACGCCCGCTAGCATGTATTGCGACGCAACTTGCTCATCTCCAATGATGGTTTGCAGGATCGGTGCTGGATCGGCAATGCCAGTGGTTTCGATGATGACTTTGTCAAACCAGCGTTTACCGCTCCGCGCATAGCGCCAGGTGGCCTCGCTTAGGGTTTGTACGAGATCCGCACGAATGGTGCAGCAAATGCAGCCACTGTTGACGGCTACCAGGGTGTCATCGTCAATCGGCACCAACAGTTCGTGGTCCAGACCGACTTCACCAAACTCATTGACCAAAACCAGCGTACGCGACAACGCGCCAGTGCGCCCTAAGTAGTCGAGCACAGTCGTTTTACCGCTTCCAAGAAAGCCGGTAAGCACGGTTATGGGAATAGGAATGGGCGACAGATCGGTTCTCTTCATGCTTTTAAAAAATCGGCTTAAGACTTGGACAATCGCCTGCATTACAGGTTCATCAGTTTAGTGACATTGTAACTTTTATGGGGCAGCAGAACCTGTCTGAGTAACGTATTCTCAAACCTAATCTAATCAACATAGGAATCATCATGGCGAACCTGACTTTCATGAACAACACCATTTTTGACCACGGTGCCAGCAATCAGCTCGGTCAGGTCCTTGCCATGCATGGCATACGCCGCCCGCTGCTGTGCACGGACAAAGGCTTGGTCAATCTTGGCATGGTGACCGACCTGGTCTCTCACTTGGGCAATGATGCTGCGCTGACAATTTTTGACGGTACGCCGGAAAATCCAACCCAAATGGCCGTAGAGGAAGCAGTCGCCGCATACCAAGAAGCAGACTGCGATGGTGTGGTCGCCCTAGGAGGCGGTTCGTCCATGGACTTGGCGAAAGCAGTCGCTCTGGCAGTGACTCACGAGGGGGATCTGCTTCAATACACCGCGGGCCTTGGTGGTGCTGGAAAAATTGGCACTGTGGCGCCCTTGATCGCCATCCCCACTACGTCGGGTACCGGCAGCGAGGTTTCCTCCGGCGCTGTTATCATCATGAACAATGGCGAAAAACTCATCCTTGCTAGCCGCAACTTAGTGCCAATGACGTCGATTTGTGACCCGTCTCTAACCCTTGGCCTGCCACCTCTGCTCACTGCGGCGACAGGAATGGATGCGATGACCCACTGCATCGAGGCACTGCTTTCGCCACAAATTAATCCACCCGCAGAAGCGGTCGCCTGC
>JAYYHB010000016.1:0-7499 GCA_036157095.1 Pseudomonadota bacterium | reverse complement strand
TTCACAAGGTATGGCTGAACCTTGGCGTACTGGTTGTAGAACTGGCTCATGTCAACCACAAGGTCACGCACAACTGGCAAGCCAGGCAGCGGGCGCAGCACCAGCTTATTGCGCTTGATCACCTGGGACACAGGTGTGATGCAGGCAAGGCCATTTTTGCCGTTCATATTGATGCCATCTGAGCCGCATACCCCCTCACGGCAGCTACGGCGAAAACTCAGTGTCGGATCCTCGTCCTTCATAAGGTGAAGGACGTCCAACACCATCAGGTCTTTGCCTTCTGGCAAATCGACCTGCACGTCTCGCATGACGGGTACTTCATCAAGATCTGGGTTGTAGCGATAAACACTTACTTGCATTGCAATGTACCTAAAATAGTAATTTTTACAGCCTAATCAGCAGCCTAGTAAACCCGCTCCTTGGGCTCAAAGGCTTCCATGGTACGTGGCGCGAAATTGACGTCGCGCTTGCCGACTCGCTTGTCTTCAGGGAAGTACATCGAGTGACATAACCAGTTTTCATCGTCCCGGGTCTGGTAGTCATCCCGCGCATGGGCTCCTCGGCTTTCCTTGCGTCCCTCGGCGGTAATTGCTGTCGCCTCTGCGACTTCCAGCAGATTATCCAGCTCCAAAGCTTCTAAGCGTGCGGTGTTGAAAGCTGCCGACTTGTCGGGCATATCGGCTTGGTTGATTCGCTCACGCAAGTCAGCCAGCTTTTGCATGCCTTCCTGCATATTCTTTTCGGTGCGGAATACGCCAAAGCTATTCTGCATAGTGGTTTGCAGTTCTTTCTTAAGATCGTAAATCGACTCGCCGCCACTGGATTCGTTCCAGCGATTCAGGCGTGCCATAGAGGCTTCGATATCAGAATCGCTTGCCTCTCGGTAAGAGACGCCCTGGCGCATAACCTGCTCAATATGCAGGCCAGCAGCACGACCAAAGACCACTAAATCGAGCAGTGAGTTTCCACCCAGACGGTTAGCACCGTGGACAGAAACACAGGCCGCTTCACCGGCCGCGTATAGACCTTCAACCGCTACGTCCTCGCCCAAGTCGTTTTGCGTTAGGGCCTGCCCACTTACTTGCGTAGGAATACCGCCCATCATGTAGTGGCAGGTGGGCACGACGGGAATAGGCTCTTTCACCGGATCGACGTGGGCGAAGGTGCGAGAAAGCTCCAAAATACCTGGCAAGCGGCTGTTCAATACCTCTTCACCCAAATGATCGAGCTTGAGTTTCACATGATCGCCGTCTGGGCCACAGCCACGTCCTTCAATGATCTCAATCACCATGGATCTGGCCACGACGTCACGTCCGGCCAAATCTTTCGCTGATGGAGCATAACGCTCCATAAAGCGCTCGCCATCTTTATTGATTAGGTAGCCACCCTCTCCGCGACAGCCTTCCGTAACCAGCGTTCCTGCACCGGAAATACCGGTGGGATGGAACTGCCACATTTCTATGTCTTGAACGGGAACGCCAGCACGCAGAGCCATCCCTATGCCGTCACCCGTGCACATGAGCGCGTTGGTGGTGGAGGCATAAATCCGACCAGCGCCGCCGGTTGCGACGACTGTCGCCTTGGAACTGATGTGGACAACCTCGCCGGTTTCCATGCAAAGGGCAATCACGCCGACAACTACACCATCTTGATTTTTGACCATGTCTACCGCGAACCACTCGTTCAAGAATGTGGTGTCGGCCTTTACATTGGCCTGGTAGAGCGTGTGCAACAGCGCGTGGCCCGTACGGTCAGCGGCAGCACACGTTCTAGCCGCCTGACCTCCCTTACCAAAATCCTTTGACTGACCGCCGAAGGGGCGTTGATAAATACGACCGCTGTCGGTTCGGGAGAATGGCAGCCCCATGTGTTCAAGTTCGAATACCGCTTGCGGGCCTTCTGAGCACATATATTCGATGGCGTCTTGATCGCCAATATAGTCTGACCCCTTGACGGTGTCGTACATATGCCAACGCCAATCGTCGTTTGGATCGTCACTGGCTATGGCGCAAGTGATGCCACCTTGAGCAGAAACCGTATGAGAGCGCGTGGGGAATACTTTACTGATGACCGCAGTCTTCAGGCCCGACTGGGCGAGCTGAAGCGCTGCTCGTAAGCCGGATCCGCCGCCGCCGACGATAACGCCGTCGAATTCCATCTTGCGTATTTGAGCCATGGGATAGTTCCTAGAGATAAATTCTTAAAACTGCCATACCAGGCGCATTGCCCAGATCAGGTAAATAAACAGCGCCAACAAGCAAGCGGCTTGATAGGCGAATCGAACCGATGTCGCGTGATCACCGACATGAGCTGGACGTAAATAATCCGTGCCTATGGTCCACATTCCGATCCATGCGTGAGCAATCGTGGACAGCACCGCAAGCGTGCCGGCTATCTTCATTGCTGGGGAGCCAAAAAATGCCGCCAAAACAGCGTGGTCGATGTTTGACGTGAATAAAAAGAATGCCATCACCCAGCTAAAGTACAGCGTAAGAATAACCGCGGTTGCCCGCTGTACAACCCAGTCTGATAGGCCACTGTTAGACAGGGCCATGACTTGAGATACCTGCTTTACCATAATATAGCTCCAATCAGACCCGTAGAAAGGATGGTCAAAACAATGACCGCCGCTGAGCCTCTCCGTGCAGCTGCGACGGAATCACCCAGATGGAAGTCCATCAGAATATGTTTCAGTCCGGCAAAAATATGAAACGCCAAGCCAGCGATAAGACCCAACAAAATCAGCTTGGGCAATGGCTGAGCAATCATTTGCTGTGCAGCCGCGAACCCCTCGGGCGAGGCTAGGGCCATGTCCAAGGTATACAGGGCAAAGGCGACGCCGACGAACAATATGACGCCCGTGACGCGGTGGGTTATGGAAACCAATGCCGCCAGCGGGAAGCTGAACGCAAGCAGGTTCAAATTGACAGGTCTATCTGTCTTCATGGCGTTTTCCTAACGGTGATAATGAGTTGTCGCGGCTCTCCAAGGCCAGTGGCAGAAGCGCTCTTCGAGCCTCACGGCGCCGGCGAAACGTAGTTAAGCCCTCCAAGCATTTTAGTCTGCCCACTCACGCGTTGCCAAGGAAGATGATCGTGATTACGAGTTCGAAGACTTAACGATGACAAAGACAATCTACCCAGCTAAACCATCCATCAGCGCAGGGCTCGCGAGAAAACCTCGGCGCACGGAGTGTGTTTAGAATAGTGAGCCTAAAAATCTGCTTGGCCAAAGGCCAGTCTTCTGCGCGATGGATTCATCGACAAAACTGGAAATAAGATCGACTTTCGTCAATCATAACGAAGTCTGCCGTAGCCAATGTATATTTGCAGTCTGCACCCTGCAAATGCCATCAAGCCAGCGAGAGGGGTTGTATGCGCGTTGCTGTGATCAGTGGGCCCTCGGCGCATACCTATCGAATGCGCCAAACATTAAGACAATTGAGCCCGCGAAGAAAAAAGCGCGAATTCTGCGAGGTTGGCCGTCGCAACAGCGGAAACAATGGGGAAATAGGATGTCCGAACAAAAATCACAATCTGCCGAGCTGACAATTCATGGCATCAAAAATCCGATCGAGTTGCCAGTTTACTCTGGCAGCATCGGCCCGGACGTTATCGACGTGGGCAAACTCACGAGCCAAGGATATTTCACTTATGACCCGGGCTTTGTCTCAACCGCCAGCTGCGAATCTGCCATTACTTACATCGATGGTGACGCAGGGATGCTGCTGCATCGAGGATATCCCATCGAGCAACTGGCAGAGAAATCAGATTACCTCGAGCTGTGCTACCTGCTGTTAAATGGTGAGCTGCCTAATGCCGAAGACAAAGACAACTTCGTCTATACCATCAAGCATCACACCATGGTCAACGAGCAGTTGCGCAGTTTCTTCAAAGGCTTTAGGCCCGATGCGCACCCGATGGCAATTATGTGCAGCGTTATTGGCGCGCTGTCTTCGTTTTATCACGACTCTTTGGACATTGACGATCCGCAACATCGAATGATTACCGCGCACCGGTTGATCGCGAAAATGCCGACCCTGGCCGCGATGAGCTACAAACATGCTCAAGGCCAACCCTTTATCTATCCCCGCAACGATCTGGGTTACGCCGAAAACTTTCTGCATATGATGTTCGCCACCCCATGCGAAGACTATCAAGTCAGTCCCACGCTAGCGAAGGCCATGGACCGTATATTCCTGCTCCACGCGGATCACGAGCAAAACGCGTCTACCTCAACCGTGAGACTTGCTGGTTCGACCGGTGCAAACCCGTTTGCCAGCGTCGCTGCAGGCATTGCCGCCCTGTGGGGACCGTCCCATGGAGGCGCAAATGAAGCAGTGCTGAACATGCTTGATGAAATCGGCAGTGTTGAAAAAATTCCAGAATACGTTCGTCGAGCAAAGGACAAGGACGATCCATTCCGCATCATGGGCTTTGGCCACAGGGTCTATAAAAACTACGACCCACGAGCAAAAGTAATGCAGCAAACCTGTCACGAAGTGCTCGAAGAACTCGGTGTACAGGATGATCCTGTGTTGGCCATGGCAAAGGAACTGGAACGTATAGCACTGGAAGACGATTACTTCGTTGAAAAACGTTTGTACCCAAACGTAGATTTCTATTCAGGCATCATCCTCAAGGCCATTGGCATACCCGTAGAAATGTTTACGGTAATCTTCGCTACGGGCCGCACCCCGGGTTGGATCGCGCATTGGTGCGAAATGATCGCCGGCAACTACAAAATTGGTCGTCCTCGGCAGCTGTATACCGGCAGCCCAAAGCGTGACTTCGTCGAAGTCGCTGACCGCTAACGAATAGCGAGGCGCTAATGGCGCGGGCAAGCCCGCGCCATCGTCACTCTACGCCTCTGTCCAAGGACTCCATGCTACTTTAAGCGCCTAAGCAAGCTCGAAGTATCCCAACGCCCGCCGTCCATCCTTTGAACATCGGCGTAAAACTGATCCACCAACGCCGTCAGCGGCAGCCGCGCACCGACCTCCTTTGCCGTGCCAAGCACGATACCGAGATCCTTGCGCATCCAATCGACCGCGAAACCAAATTCGTACTCGTCTCTTGCCATGGTGTTGGCGCGATTGTTCATTTGCCAGCTCTGTGCCGCGCCCTGAGAAATCACATCTACGACGGCATCAACATCAAGGCCCGCCTCCTGGGCGAAGTGAATCCCCTCGCTAAGCCCCTGCAATACCCCAGCGATGCATATCTGATTCACCATCTTTGTCAGCTGGCCTGCCCCAATGTCACCCATCAGGGCGTGTTTTTTCGCGTAGCAGTCGAAGTATGGGCCAGCGCGTTCGTAGTCGTCCAAAGCCCCGCCTGTCATAACCGTGAGGGCACCATTCTCCGCCCCGGCCTGTCCGCCAGACACGGGGGCATCCAAAAAGCCTACTGACTGCGCTTTACATGCCGCGCCTAATTTCTGCGCCAACGCCTGCGATGCTGTCGTGTGATCGATGAGCAGCGAACCCGGCGACATGCCCGCTAAGGCCCCCTCTTGTCCTAGCACGACCTCTGCCACATCTTCGTCATTGCCGACACAGACAAATACAATGCCGGCATCCGTCGCTGCCGCCCTTGGACTTGTTGCAGATGCGCAGGCTGCATGGCTATCACGATAGTCCTCTAGCCAATGAGACGCTTTCGTCGAGGTGCGATTGAACACCGTTACTGCGCTGGCTTGCTTGGCCAGATGGCCTGCCATGGGGTAGCCCATAACCCCCAATCCGATAAAGGCTACTCGGCCATATTTTCCTGACATGTTTACTCTCTTCCAATTATTGCTGACGAATGATCAGCCGCGATTCTCCGGCCGCGGACTCATAATGCCAAGAGATATGCTGTCTACACAAAGCCACTGTCAAGAAGCCGCCGCAATAAGGGGCGAAATTTTCTCTCGCAACCCAGACCGCCCTTGGCTATAAAACGTGCTCTTTGTTGCATTATCAAATATCTGATCAGGGACCTCATGCCAGAACTTCGCGACCTACCTGCTATTGAAACGCTGATGCAGAGCGAGGAAATCGCTGCACTTGTTCAAGACCGCGGTGCCACAACGATTAAAAAGCGGCTGCGAGAAATGCAGGCGCAGATGCGTAAGACGCGGAACGTGCCGAAGTGGGCTACAGCAGCTAAGGGCTATGCGGCGGCGCTTGATAACTCTCCCACCAAAAACGACTACGTGCCGGTATTCAATCTCACCGGAACCGTGATCCACACCAACCTCGGGCGCGCGCTGCTCAGTTCAGAGCTTTGGCGTACCATTGAACCCTTGATGACGCGGCCAATGAATCTGGAATACGACCTGGTCAAGGGTGCTCGCGGTCAACGAGACACGGTCGTGGAGGAACGCCTATGCGAACTAATGGGCTGTGAGGCCGTAACCATTGTGAACAACAATGCAGCCGCATTGATGCTGGTGCTCAATACCTTTGGTCTCGATACCGAGGTGCCGGTCTCTCGCGGTGAACTTGTGGAAATTGGTGGCAGTTTCCGTCTACCGGAATTGATGAGTCGTGCAGGTTGTCGTTTGATTGAGGTTGGTACGACGAATCGCACCCGGTTGTCTGACTTCGCCAATGTTGTTGAGCGGGCTTCGATGCTGCTGAAAATCCATCCCAGCAATTATCATATTGAAGGTTTCACTGAGGCCGTTGAAAGCCCGGAACTGGCCGAACTCGCGGCAAAACACGACATTCCAAGCTGTGTGGATCTCGGCAGCGGCAGCTTGGTGGATCTGAGCAGCTTGGGCCTACCTAAAGAACCTACACCTCAAAGCGTTTTGGCTCAGGGCGTGGATTTGGTGACATTTAGCGGCGATAAGCTGCTGGGCGCTGTGCAATGCGGTGTCATCGCAGGCCGGCGAGATTTGATTGAGACAATTCGCAAAAACCCCATGAAGCGAGCGTTACGTGTCGACAAGGTAACCCTGGCTATCCTTAATGCAACCCTCAAGCTCTACGCGCAACCCGAGCAACTCGTCGAACATCTCCCCTTGCTGCGGACCCTGACCTTAACGCCGCGGCAACTGCAAGCGCGAGCAGAAGCGGTGATGGCCAACCTACCTGCGCATGTGCGGGGAACAATTATCACGAGCGAGGCACAAATAGGTAGTGGCGCGTTGCCTGATCAGAACATAGACAGCGTTGCTGTCAGCCTCACTCATGACACCCTGAGTGCTCAAAAACTGGCGGAGGCACTACGCTACGCCGCGGTACCGGTTATAGGACGCGTCAAAGACGAGCGCGTGCTGTTAGACATGCATGGGGCCGACCCCATCGACGAGTTAATCAACGTATTTACCGGCTTAGAACTGTGAATCCGAGATAACAATGATCATCACACTTGCAGGTCATGTGGATCATGGCAAAACCACCATTGTTCGTGCGCTCACTGGCGTTGACACAGATCGTTTAGCCGAGGAAAAGGCTCGCGGGCTCACAATTGATTTGGGATTCGCCTATACCGAGCACTTAGGCTTTG
>JAYYHB010000015.1:0-3741 GCA_036157095.1 Pseudomonadota bacterium | reverse complement strand
GTATTTGATGCCTGAAGGGCCAAATCCCGAATCCGTTGCAATATTGCAGTAGTTTCCACCAAACTGCTCTCCGCGGTTTGAGCTAAAAGCAAACCATCGTTTGCATTCTTAACCGCTTGTTGCAGTCCTTTTATTTGAGAGGTAAAGCTTTCCGAGATGTTTAGGCCGACAGCATCGTCTTTAGCAGAGTTGATGCGTAAGCCTGTAGAAATCCGTTCCATAGCCTGCTGCTGCATTTTCTGGGACTTAGACAATGACTGTTGTGCCGCTAGAGAAGATGTATTCGTGTTGATGACCAGGGCCATTGGTTTCTTTAACTGTCGACTTTTCGACAGCGTTACCTCTTTTACAACTTAAAGTTCTAGGGTGACGGCAAACTTCGTGCCACAAATAGATACATTCAAGCCGCAACACCTACAACAGTACTTCCCTTATCGACGTATATACATACACGCTTATAACGCCGATAAAGGGAGAGGTGTTGCAGGTGTTGCGGCATTTAAGACTGCAACTTGAGGCCCTGCCAAAACCGACCACCTTGTAGTCTTTGGGCAGAGTTAACTCGAAAGTCGTTGGCGGAGATACAGTTTCTTGCATGGCATCGGGTGCGAAGAGCTGCACCGTTGCGCCGTGTGCTTGGATCACTGTCTGCAACGAGGTCCAGTGATTACATGCCCAGGCCAGAAAGTCTTTGACCAAGAGACTATTCGGATTGTTTGAGACCCTCTGCCTAATGAATCGGTTTTTTCTTGCTCGCTTGATCGCAGACCGCACGCTCTCTACGGCCATCTTCCTGGAGTACCCACCCTGTCGGATATAAGTGGGCCGAAGAAATCTTGCTATCTCAGCGATGACAGTCTGTTCATCAACGACCTCAAAATATTGCCAAGCGAATTCCCGCATCCCGGACTTCAGAGAATCGGGCTCGTTTTCCTTCTTAGTCCTCCCTGCACACACGACATTTTCCTTACCGATATTGCATACCAAGAAGATACCAGCGAATCTGAAGAAGTCTGAACCGTATCAATGAAGAGTCGAAGCGGTGGAACCGCCGGAGTACGAGCATGAATATTGTGGCGTCTTGGACCGATTCAGCAGGTTATCGAATATCTTAGTGGATTATTTTCTTTCCGGTTAGTGAAGCTGTGCTTAAGAAAACTAACGCGCAAGATGTTTTTGAAAGAACAGATTAACTACCTCGGCATACAAATCTCGATTCTCTTTCTTACGTAACCCATGGCCCTCGTTAAGCGCATTCATAAACCACACCTCTTGGCCGGCGCCTCTAACTGCCGCGACAATTTGACGTGACTCAGAAGCCGGCACTCGCGGATCGTTCTCCCCCTGCACTACTAACAAAGGTGCCGTGATCTTTTCGGGCTGGTTACTAGGGCTGATCGACTCAAGGTGTGCGCGCATTTCGGGATCGCGCTCGTCACCATATTAAACACGCCGCAAGTCACGTCGATAGTCTTCGGTGCTTTCCAGGAAGGTGACAAAATTTGAAATGCCGACAACATTAACCCCAGCGGCTAAACGATCGCTATAGTGCACGAGGCTAGCGAGAACCATATAGCCGCCGTAGCTGCCTCCGAATACCGCTATCCGTTCTTTATCAAGATCGGGCTGGTTTTCAATCCAATCCAGCAATGCACCAATGTCACGAACCGAATCCTCACGTTTATACCCATTATCAAGCTGCACATAATCCCGACCGTAGCCAGCCGAGCCTCTTACGTTAGGAGCGATAACAGCAGCACCTAGTTCAGCAATCCACTGCTGAAATGTGCTCGAGAATCCTGGTCTAAACTGGCTCTCGGGCCCCCCATGAATCGAAATGATCACTGGATGCGGCCCTTCGGTTCTCGGCTTATACACCCAGGCAGGAATCTGCCGAGGCTTGCCATCGACGGAATCAAAGGTGGGATATTCGATCAGAAAGGGCTTTGCAAACTGATCCACATCTAAGCCAGCGACCTCAGACGCAGTCCAGCGAGTAATGGCACCGTGATCTAGTCCATCTGTCGACACATCTAGCGTGAAAATATCGCTAGGTGACGTCGCAGTATCAAGAGTTATTGCCAATCGGCGATTGTCGGGGCTGAAGGCGCCAAGAGATGCTCGACCAATAGGTATGCCACTAACACTCTTGTACCGTTGGCTGCTGGGGTCAAACAAGTAGAGTTGATCTCGACCGCCTGCGTTAACGGAAAAAGCACCACGACTGCGATCATAGGACATCAACAAGCCAGAGACGTCCCAATCAATACCTTCCGTCAAAATGGTTACGTCGCCACTGTCAATTGCATAATAGGCAAGTCGACGAAAATTGGCATCGGCATCCGTTGTGAAATAGAACCCATTTCCATCAGCCGCAAATCTAGACGGCAAATTAACTGAAGGCACGTTTACATCACCTAGAACTAGGCGATATTCCTCCGTCTTTAGATCGAGCAGGTAAATCCGGCTGTCAGTAACACTTACGTACTGGGAGATCAGAAGCTTACTTCCATCAGGACTGAAATCTACTGCACCCCAAGACGAACCATCGGGCGACGCCAATACCAACCTTGCGGATTCTGGTGTTTCCGGAGCCATCACCCACACATCGTTCGAGCGGCCGTTTCGTCGCGTACTACGGTAAGCCATAGTCGTGCCGTCATCGCTCCAGACAATTCCGCCGTTGCGGGATTCTCCGTCGGATAGACGCTTTGCACTTCCGTTTTTCGGATTTAGCAGAAAAATCTGCGAAAATTCGTTACCACCTTCGTCCATAGTCATCGCAATCGATGCACCTTTTGGTCGTCGCGTTGCTTGCCCCACAGGCTCTTCGAAAAATGTCAGCTGGTTGCGGGCGCCTAGAGGCATATCAACTCGGTGCAGCTGGCTAACCGCTCCAAAACGCGTACTGATGAACATACTCTCGCCGTCGCTAGTCCACGCACGAAACGACGCACCTCTTACATTTTGATATCGAGTCAAGCGCTGACCAATTTCCGGGGGAATCTCGGGTATCCCGCTCAGCAAAACGTTACCGTTATTAGCAAAGCGCTCCACCACTTCAGCGTTGGCGACAACAGCGACGCAGTAAGCTATCGTACAAGCGATCAATGCAGTAATTGAGCGTCCTTTCATAATTAAGAATCCGTTAGGTAGCGGAGCGATAAGCATGCCACAGCAACGTGTCATGCCTAGATCCGATTGAGCTAAAAATAATAGACGCAACAAGAGATCGACGATTTAACCTCAAGCGCATACCTGTTCCCTTTATCGTCCGCTAAAGCAGCGATCATGCTCTTTACCAGCTGACCTATTCCCGCTGCCTCACTTGTCACTTACTTTATGACGAACCTTTGAATTTGCGAGTCTAAAGAGTTGCTTAGTGGAGTTTGTCTTCACTATCTACCATTTTGTCCTATCGGCTTCAATAAAAAAAAGTAGGTAGCTTTTAAACCTGAAACGTCCGGTGATATTGAGGCAACAATAGCTGTGAGATCTTAGGAAGCTTTATATTTGCCGCTAAGCGCCCACTGCCGTGTTCACATGGCAGTGTAAGAGCGCCTACCGCTTTTCGGGCGGTGCATTACGTGCTTCGAATAAGATCAATAATCACCTGTGCCACCTGATCCGGGGCATTTTCTTGCACAAAGTGGCCCCCGCCCTTGATGGTGGTATGAGACAAACCTTGGGTGCCCGGAACCTTGGCCAAGAACTCTTTATCACCGCCCTGGGTGACCGGAT
>JAYYHB010000014.1:0-2888 GCA_036157095.1 Pseudomonadota bacterium | reverse complement strand
TCGCAACCCGCGGCGACCTGGTGCCCGGCCCGGGCCCCTTAAACTACATCGCCTCGGAAGCCGCCTTTAACGACCGCTCGGATTGGGTGCCACAGCTGCTCACCACCCTGCGGCGCAATCGCGACCTGGTGCGAGCCGTTGCGGGCGAACGCATGACGACGATGCAGGCCACCTACTTAGCGTGGCTCAACATTGAAGATCTGCAGCTGAACGACGTGGACGGTCACTTCGAGTCCCACGGTTTGGGCCTGAGCAATGGCGCGCCCTTTGGGCATGAAGGCTATGTACGCTTTAACTTCGCTAGCCCAAGGCCCGTGCTGGAAGAAGGCCTGCGACGACTAAGCGAAAGCTTACGGGCAGGCTAGATGCGGCTAGGGCCGCTTCATCGTGATGTGCTGCACAGCGTACCGCACATGCCGTTCGTACCGCCCGTCACTGATTCAATAGTAGCCTTGTCTGCGATCTGCGTAATAACTACGCAAAACGCTGTTGCGACGGGTCTGGGGCTTTAGTATGTTGCGGTTTTGTCAGGCCGCACTCGTTGCGGCCTGTTGCTTTTTGGCACGACGACTCCTGTGTATTGACTGTTTCTCGATTTCAGCTGGAATTGAGCGGTGAGATATTTCCACGTTCGGCAGTCGGTATGACCGCAACGTCGCGCCAAGGCACCTTGTCGTAGAAGCAGGAACAAGCGTCATGCAGAACCATGTTATGAATACATACGGACGTATGCCCGTGAACTTTGTCAGCGGCGCTGGCTCCTACCTGACCGATAGCGACGGTAAAACATATTTTGACGGCCTGACCGGTATCGCCGTTTGTGGCCTGGGACACGCCCACCCGCATGTCGCTGAAGCCCTTGCCCATCAGGCGCAGACTCTGCTTCACACCTCCAATCTTTACGAGATTCCACTGCAAACCAAGCTGGCCAATCGCCTGTGCGAACGCTCTGGCATGGACAACGTGTTTTTCAGCAATTCCGGTGCAGAGGCGAATGAAGTCGCCATTAAGCTAGCGCGACTTAAGGGCAACAACGAAGGTATCAAATCGCCAGCCATCATCGTAGTCGACGGCAGCTTTCACGGCCGCACTATGGCGACCCTTACTGCCACGGGTAACCGCAAGGTCCACGCGGGCTTTGAGCCGCTGCTCAGCGGCTTTGTGCGTGCGCCGTTTAACGACATTCCTGCCATCGAGGCAATTGCGGCTAACAACCCCAATGTGGTTGCGGTGATGGTCGAGCCGATTCTCGGAGAGGGCGGTATTTACATTCCCGAAGATGGCTATTTGACGTCTCTGCGCGACATTTGCGATGCCAACAACTGGCTGATGATTTTGGACGAAGTGCAAAGCGGCAATGCCCGCACCGGAAAATTCTTCGCTTATCAGCACACGGATATTCTGCCCGACGTAGTCACCACGGCAAAGGGCCTTGGCAACGGCATGCCCATTGGTGCCTGCCTTGCCCGCGGCGAAGCTGCGAGTTTGTTTGCGCCGGGAAATCACGGTTCAACCTTTGGCGGTAACCCCCTCGCCTGTGCAGCGGCCAATGCCGTGCTCGATGTCATCGACGCGGAAGGTCTAGAGCAGCGAGCCCTAGAGCTGGGCGAGCGCATACAAAACGGTCTAAGCAATGCCCTGGCTGGACGCAACGACGTCAAAGAAATCCGCGGAGCCGGCCTGATGCTGGCGGTAGAAATGCATCAGGACATCGGCAGCTATGCTGCCAAGGCCCTCGAGCAAGGCCTGCTGATCAACGTCACCCAAGGCAACATCATCCGTATGCTGCCGCCGCTGACCATGAGCGATGCCGAAGCCGACGAGCTGGTGCAGCGCGTGGTAGCGCTGATCAGCGCCTAATCGCCTAATATCCAACTCACTAACCACTCCCGGACGCTGGACCGATGATCAAAAGAGATTTTCTGTCGCTATTGGATTTTTCGTCTGATGAACTGAAGTACGTGATCGAGCGCGCAAAGACGCTGCGCAAGCAGCACGAGAACGGCGAGGTGTATCAGTCGTTAGTTGGCAAAACCGGCGCGTTAATTTTGACCATGAGCAGCACCCGTACTCGGGTAGCGTTCGAGGCGGGCTTCGCACAGATGGGGGCCAAGGTTATTTTTCTCAGTCCCGGCGATACACAAATTGGGCGCGGTGAGCCTTTGGAAGATCTTGCTCGGGTGCTGTCTGAGATGGTCGACATCATCATGGTCCGTACTGCGAGTCAGCAAGACATTGAGACTCTTGCGCATTACGCCACGGTGCCGGTGATCAACGCCATGAGTTCGCTCCTGCACCCATGCCAGCTGCTGGCAGACATACAGGCCTTTGAAGAACATCGCGGTTCCATTGAGGGCAAGACGGTGACCTTTCTGGGTGATGGCTACAACATGTGCCATTCCTACATTAATGCCGCCAAGCAGTGGAACTTTAGGCTGCGTTTTAGCTGCCCCGATTCCCATCAGCCTGACGCCGATATTCTGGCCAACGGCGAGAACGTCGAGCGCGTGCTTGACCCGCGAGAAGCCGTGGAAGGCGCACACCTAGTAGTGACCGATGTCTGGTCGTCCATGGGCCATGAGGGCGAAGAAGGCGACCGCCGGAACATTTTTGAGCCATATCAGGTCAATGAAACTTTGCTCGATCTGGCCGACCCCAGCGCTCTGTTCATGCACTGCTTGCCGGCCCACCGCGGCGAGGAAGTCAGCGACACGCTACTGGATGATCCTCGCTCGGTGGTGTTCCACGAGGCGGGCAACCGCCTGCACAGTCAAAAAGCTTTGGTGGAGTTTTTACTGCTGGGCCGTCAGGACTGACCCGCGGCGAGGGTTTGAGCGACGGCCTCTTCATATCCTTTGAGCAGCCTTTGCCGCTGCTCCCTCGGCATT
>JAYYHB010000013.1:0-4370 GCA_036157095.1 Pseudomonadota bacterium | reverse complement strand
GCCGTTCTTGGCGGCTCGGCGTGAGCGCGGAGAAGTTCTCGACGCGGTTCGCGAGTTAATGCAGGCGGGCAGTAACGCCATCAAGATTGAGGGTGCTGCAGGACAGCTAGATACCATAGCTCACGTTGTGGAATCTGGTGTGCCAGTGATGGGCCACTTGGGTCTAACCCCACAGTCGGTTGAAGGCCTGGGCGGGCATAAAGTGCAAGGCCGAACCGAGTCCGATGCGGAGAAAATTTATCGCGACGCCGTGTAGCTGCAAGAGGCTGGCTGTTTTGCCATGGTGCTGGAATGTGTGCCTCAGCATCTTGGACGGCAGATCACCCAGAGTCTCGATATTCCCACAATTGGAATTGGTGCCGGCTCCTACACAGACGGCCAAGTATTGGTGTTGCAGGACATGTTGGGGATGCAGCCAAATTTTAAACCCAAGTTTTTGCGCCACTACCTAGACGGCCATCGTCAGCTCAGTGATGCGGTCAATGCCTTTCACTACGATGTCTCCAAGGGAACGTTTCCAAACTGTGAAGAGGTTTATCGGTGAACATTGTTCATTGCATGGACGAGTGGCGGGCGCGACGTGGCAGCCTTAGCGGCCGGGTGGGCTTCGTGCCCACCATGGGTGCCCTGCATGAGGGACACTTGTCCTTAATACACGCTAGTGTCGATAACAATGACGTTACAGTGTTGTCGATCTACGTTAACGCTACTCAGTTCAACGATCCTTCAGATCTTGCTAAGTACCCAAGTACGCTGGAGGCCGATCTAGCTGCCGCCAACGCTGCCGGGGTCGATTGGGTACTTCTGCCAGACTACTCCCAGATCTATGCGGACGGTTATCGGTACCAACTCAACGAAGAATCGTTTTCGCGCCGGCTGTGCGGCACGGACCGACCAGGACACTTTACCGGCGTGTTAACCGTGGTGATGAAGCTGCTAAATCTGGTGCGTCCCGATCGCGCTTACTTTGGGCTAAAGGACTTTCAACAATTCACGCTGATCAAGGATATGTGCCACACTTTTTTTTTACCGGTGGAAATTGTTGGCTGCGAGATCGTGCGCGAGACCGACGGGTTGGCCATGTCTTCGCGCAATCAATTGCTGACCGATAAAGGGCGGCAATTGGCCGGTTCCTTCAATCGACTTCTGGCCGACGCCGCTAGCGATGAGCACGCGCGCCTAACGCTGGAGGCCGCAGGCATGCAGGTTGCTTATGTGGAAACCGTTGGAAAGCGCCGCTGCGGTGCAGTGGTTGTTGGCGAGGGCGATGAGGCCGTGCGGCTAATCGACAACGTGCCGGTCGACGCAGCAGAAGACTCATTGCCGCCAAGGGATATTGCTTGATGATTCTGGTGCTAGATGTAGGTAACAGTCAGATTTTCTGTGGTGTATTTGATGCTGAAGAGCTGGTCAGTCAGTTTCGCTATGCGTCCACAAGCCGGGGCACCTCAGATGAATTTGGTGTTTTTTTGCGCGGGGCCCTACGCGAAAACGGCATCGAACCGGAGAGTATCGATACCGTAGCAATTTCATCAGTCGTACCGGAGCTCAATTACACCCTGCGGTCCTGCTGCCAGAAGTACTTCGACATTGAACCCATGATCTTGCGCCCGGGACTCAAGACTGGGCTGAAGATCGCCTACAAGGACCCCAAGGAGGTTGGTAGTGACCGCATTGCCGACGCCATGGGCGCGGTAAAGTTATTCCCTGAACGCAATTTGATCGTCGTGGACTTTGGTACGGCGACAACTGTTTGCGCCATTACAAAAGAGCGCGTCTTCCTGGGCGGCAACATCATGCCCGGCATGCGTTTGGCCATGGAGGCGCTAGAAGCCAAAACCTCTAAGCTGCCCTCAGTGGAGATCAAGCCGACGCGAACCGCGATCGGTAAAACAACCACCGAGAGCATTCAAAGCGGCTTGTACTGGAGCAATGTCGGCATGGTGCGCGAACTCGTTAGGCAAATCACTGCAGAAGCCTTTGCTGACGAACCACCTCTGGTCATTGCCACAGGGGGATTCTCCAGCCTCTTTTATCGCGAAGATTTGTTCGATCATGTGGTGACGGATTTGATCTTGGTTGGTCTCATGGAAGCCCTGCGCCTTAACGGCTTCATTGACGCCGCCTAGGCACTCTCACTCAATTTGGGCTACGTAGGTCTTTAACAGTCCAACGGCGATATTGCTGACCCAATAGCGCGACCCATATCAGTCCTTTTCTTACCTGCTGTCGCCCATGCTGCCAACGTGGACGTTTCGCGGTGCGAATTCTATAGTCGGTGGATGCCTCGGGATGCCAGCACGATGCTCTGAGGCCTGCGTACCAATATTCAGATCTGCGATGCCCATGATAGAAGAGACCGCCCAGCCTCCAGATACACGACACTATGGCTGGGTAATTGTCGGAGCATTGATGTTGATCCAAACCGTCGGCTCTGGCCTGGGTTTCTACAACATGGCGGTATACATCAACCGACTGTCTGCAGAACTGGCCGTGCCAGTTAGCGATATCTCCTTTGCGGTGAGTCTGTTTTTCGTCATAGGTGGTGTGGCTGGGCTCTACGTTGCTGCACTGCTGGCTCGTTTCAACGCCCGCACGATCATGATCGCCGGTGCGCTCTTGGCGGGCACGGCGCTCGGCCTGGTGGGATGGGCAACAAAGGTCTGGCAGGTATACGTTTTGTTTTCCCTCTTTGGTGTGGGGAATGCCGGTATTTCACTTGTGGTTGCGACCATGCTTGTTACCCAGTGGTTTCCAGGCGCACAACGGTCGATGGCTCTGGCGCTAACGTCCACAGGATTGTCCTTAGGTGGGGTGGTATTAACCCCACTATCCGCCTATTGGCTCAACACCATTGGCGTTTCCGACACCATGCCGCTACTTGGGCTTTTGCTCGTTTTCCTCGTGGTGCCACTGTGTTTCCTGGTGCGCCAGCCCCCAGGCAACGCGGTTAGCCCTAGCGCCCGGACGATGGACAACAACGCCGCACTGTTGACCTCTGCGGTTAATAGTCGGTTTTTTGTCTTCATGGCCTTAGCCTATGTGCTGACGATGGCGGCGCAGGTAGGCGGCATAGCCCACCTATACAGCCGCGTCGAACAAATCACCGACTACCAAACTGCGGCGTTTGCGGTGCAGGTGCTGTCGATCTGTAGTATCAGTGGGCGGTTTTTTGGCGGTTGGCTCGTTTCGCGAATACCCATTCGCTGGTTTGCCTTGGGCAATCTTTGCCTACAGGTACTTGGTTTGATTTGCATTTCACTCGCTCCGAACGGTGCATTTGCCGTGCTGGCAGCAGGTCTTTTCGGGTTGAGCGTTGGCAATTTGCTGATGACGCAGCCGCTGTGGCTGGCAGAGATATACCCGCCACAGATTTATGCGCGAGTATTTGCCCGGGCAAATGCCATCAGCGTGATCGGTGTTGCCATGGGGCCCTACGGGATGGGCCTCATTTTTGATGCTTTCGGAGGCACGACGTACACTCAAGCCTATCTTGTGGGTGTCATGTTGTCTGCGGCGGCACTCGCCATCGTGTTTTTCACTAGCAGCCCATCGCGCATCAAAACCTTTCGGGATGTGACGGCAGAGAAGACTGAAGCCCGATAAAGGAGACACCTCGTGCATCTACCCTCAACTTCACTGACTGCATTTATTACCGCGGTGGCTTCGCTGCTGTGGTGTGCGCCTGTATTCGCCAGCGATGTTACGGCCTCAAAAGTTGAGGAATATGGGGCGCGGCTGGTGGCCTTTCCAACCTCCGTAGCTGGGCGCAATGAGGACGACCCTTCTCAGCCCTTGCCCAGCCTTGCTGACATGTTGGAGCGCGTGAATCCGGCGGTAGTAAACATAGCCACACGGTCTATCGTGCGCGAGAGTAATCGATTGCTGGAAGACCCGTTTTTTCGTCGTTTTTTTAACGTACCGAAAAGTCGTCAACGCTATCGGCGCACTCAAAGTGCCGGTTCTGGTGTGGTAGTCGACGCGGCGTCAGGGTATATCGTCACCAACGCGCACGTGGTGAAAAGTGCTGATGAAATCAGCGTGGGCGTTTCGGATGGCCGAACACTTGAGGCCACCCTAATCGGTATGGACCCCGACGTGGATCTCGCTTTGCTACAGGTGCCCGCGGACGATTTGGTGGCGATTCAATATGCGAATAGTGCCCAGCTGCGGGTGGGTGACTTTGTGGTCGCCATTGGCAATCCCTTTGGCCTCAACCAGACCGTTACCTCGGGCATTGTCAGTGCGCTGGGGCGCAGTGGACTTGGAATTGAGGGGTATGAGGACTTCATCCAAACCGACGCCCCTATTAACCCGGGCAATTCCGGTGGTGCCTTGGTGGACTTAAATGGACAGCTCGTGGGGATCAA
>JAYYHB010000012.1:0-4602 GCA_036157095.1 Pseudomonadota bacterium | reverse complement strand
GCAGCTTGCCAGTGTGCCTACCACCGCGGTAAGTCACGACACCACTGCAAATGGTAGCTCGGTAGCCGTCAGCTCCTTGCACCAAGCGTTTTCCGCCTCCGGGCAGATCGTAGACCATTTCCGGTTTTCGCAGCTTTAGGTTGTCGTAGTCGATGACGTTCAAGTCTGCCTTTAACCCCGCCTGGATCAACCCTCGGTCGTATAAACCATAAAGTTCCGCGGTGTCCCGGGTCATTTTATGTACAACAAATTCCAGACTCATAGTCGGTCCGCGCTGCCGATCTCGAGAGAAGTACGAAAGCATATAAGTGGGCACGCTGGCATCGACAAGCACTCCACAGTGAGCACCGCCATCAGACAAGCCAAATACACTGCGTGGGTTTTCAATGAGTTCGCGTTGACCTTCAAGATCACCAGCATACCTGCCAAAGAGCACCAACAAGGGTATTCCCTCGGCCATGGTATCCATCACAACCTCAAGCGGATCCTGATTTCGCGCGGCAGCAATAGAGGCTACGCTATCGACATGGGAGGGCTCATAGCTCATCGCCTCGTCCATAACCCAAATGGTGTCGTAATTGTTCATCATGCGAACAGCGTCTTTGCTGCGAGGCAGCACTTTTTCTTCACTCAAAATGCGCTGACGAAACTTGGGGTCTCGAAGCTTAGCCTGCCGCTCTGCCAACGGCAGATTCTCAATTTCACGATAAGCCAGGTGCTGGCGCATGGGGTTAATGGTGCCCTCCAAGGTCATCAAAATTGATGCTGGCCGAGCACCTACCTGCGGGCGAAGGGACAGACCGTTTTTTTCAAGGTCGCTCGCCAAAGACCATATTTTTTCTGAACCGACCGTAGTGAGGGTGGTAATCGGGCGGCCCGTAGTGCGCACGATATGCTCAATCCATTTCAGCTCGTCTGCATCCTCAAGCCAATCCGAGATAATCTCGATGGTGCCGTGATCACCATCAACGAAAGCTTCGCCGATGGTCAACATTTCGTCAGCAGATGCGTTAGTACCCGGAATCAAATTGCCTGCCTTGTCCAGATGGCCATAGAAACGGGAGGTGGAAAACCCCAACGCCCCCTGGCGCAAAGCGTCCCGCGTTATATCCCGCATGGCGCTCATGTCTGATTCAGTGGCGTCGTCGTAGCAGCGCTCACCCATCACATAGTGGCGTACCGCCACGTGAGGAACTTGGGTGCCGATGTCTACCGCGTAAGGGGTATCGATAGCATCCATGTATTCTGGGAAGGTCTCCCAACCCCATGGTATACCGTCGTGGAGGGCGGTTCCTGGAATGTCCTCCACGCTTTCCATTAGCGATACCAATGCGTCCTCGGACCCCGGATGCACCGGCGCAAAACCTACCCCACAATTACCCATAATTACGGTTGTCACGCCATGCCAGGAACTAGGAGTCACTTCTTTGTCCCAGCAAACTTGCCCGTCATAGTGGGTGTGAATGTCGACGAAACCCGGCGTTACGACCAAGCCACTGGCGTCAATATCTTCTTTACCCGGTGTCAAGGAGCCCGCAGGCTCTACAGCCGTGATCCTATCGCCATCTACCGCCACATCGCCTTGAAAGCCAGCTTTGCCTGAACCATCGATGATGGACGCATTGCGAATGGTTAAGTCATGCATATCTCTGCTCCAATGTTTTGAGGTATCTTTTGTTTTTTAGGCACGACTGCGCTGTCGCTTGCCCAGTTGCGCTTGCATGCGCCGCAACGTCTTGTGTGCAGGAATCGGAAGACCATTGCTGAAACAACACCTTATTTTCAACGCAAATGCGACGCCAAAACTACGCGTGGGAAGCGAATGCCCTCATTTAATCGATTAAAGCGATCAATGACTTGAATTGGCTGAAATCGGGTCAACTCCGACACGTTTCAATGACTACATCACTATGGCTTCCCACTCAGTCAAGGCACTGTCTAATCGCCCGACCATTTCGTGCATTTCTTCCTCGGAGATAGTAAGCGGAGGGGACAGCCAAGAGGGCAATCCACGTCGGAAGGCGGGCTGCCTTCTTGGCCCGTAAAGACTCCCGTACATCACCAGGCCATGTTTCAAAGTAATCGCCGAATAGAGCTTTTCGGCTTGCTGAGACGGATCGAAAAACTCTAAGCTTTCTTTGTCCTTGATCAATTCCAACACCATCATAAGACCCCAGCCGCGTACATCCCGAACGCTTGGATGCGCTAGAAGTTTGTCACGGTAAGAAAACATCACCTCACTTTGCGACTTGCAGTTCTCCAAGAGATTTTCATCACGAATTATGTCGATCAGCTCGGCGCCTGCAGCGCATCCTAGCGGGTGACCGCTGTTAGTGAACCCATGTACAAAATGCGTTTCTCCAGCCTCAAACGGTGCGTTTATTTCTGCCGAAACAGCAACCGCCCCAAACGGGACGTAGCTGCTCGCTATACCCTTTGCCAAAGTCATGATGTCAGGGACAACGTCGTAGTGATCCATGGCAAACCACTCACCAGTTCGCCCAAAGCCGGTAACGACCTCATCAGTAATCAGCAACACATCGTAGCGATCGCATATTTCGCGAATGGTTTGCCAATAGCTGGCGGGGGGCACAACAGCGTAGTCCGCACCGCAGCCATGAGGGGTCGCAAGGAAAGCAGCAACTGATTGTGCGCCCTCGTAATGAATAGCTTTTTCTAGCTCCCTAGCGCATTTAACGCCCCACTCCTCGCGGCTGACTTCAGCCGGCCGATCGAAATCGGAATATTGGCGAATGTGCGGCCACTTAGGGATCATTGGCATGAACGGCCTGTGAGAGCCTGGTGAGCCTGAAGCACCGAGCGTCGCCAAAGTCATTCCATGATAACTATCGTGGACGCTCACAATTTTATACTTGTCACGATGCCCCCGAGATATCTGAGCCTGCCTCGCTACCTTGAACGCTGTTTCAACAGCCTCTGATCCACCCGACACTAAGTAAATATGATCGAGATTGCCTGGAGTTATCTCAGCGAGCTTGGCACAAAACCTCGCTCGCAGAGGATCTGATAACACTGGATGTGTGTAAGCGTATTTTTCGAGTTGGTTCGTAATAGCGGCTTTCATACGGGGGTGGTTGTGCGGCAAATTCACCGCAAACGGACCGCCAGAAGCATCAAAATATCGATTGTCCTTGTCGTCGTATATATAGACGCCTTCTGCGCGCGCGATCTGAACATCCATCGGGTGATAAGAAAAGATGTGGCGATAATCGCCCTCGGGGTGCAGATAATCTGGCAGATTTTGACCTTCCATTTTTTGATCTCCCTCCTAATTGACAACCCGAAGCTATCATTCACCAAACTCGCTTGTCTCCCATTTTTCTGCGCGTAATTTGTCCCATCACATCAAATTTTAGAGGGAACTAGAGATCGTTAGACAAACAAAAGCTTCTGACATGCCCACCAGATATCTCGATACGCTTTCATTTGTGAAAACCGGCGATCGCTGATCGATGTACAAAAAGCTCTCTCGCATAGAGGGCCCTGCAGGGGGCCGAGCAAACTGTGCTCGGTATCGGCGCAGTCACAAGATCTCACCAGTGACGAAAGTAATCCAACTGGCTTTTCTATTGGCTTCACAGCAAATTGAGGCTCTCATGTAAGAGAACGAACCAGTACCGCGCAAAGACAGGCAGTTCATTGAAATCGATCTCGGCTAGCCGTGAAATAAGGGCTAACCAAAAAATTAGAAAAGGATGGGTTAATGACTAAAGAATCAGAAGGCAAAGTTACATCGGAGGTTAGGGGCCACATATTAAAGATTACGATTAGTAATCCCGCAAAGAGGAACGCTTTCGATCCAAATATGATGTTGCAGCTATCGAATGCTTTTACCGAATTAGATGCCAACCCTGAACTCTGGGTAGGCGTGCTTACTGCAGATGGCGATCACTTTACGGCGGGCTTGGATATGCCGAAGTTTTTTGGTCCCGGTGCGAACCCGACCCCAATACCTGAGGACAACGTAAGTGTCTTTGGATTGGGTAAGACTTGCAGTAAGCCTGTCGTGACTGCAATGCAGGGAATCAGCTTTACAATCGGTATCGAGATGGCATTAGCAGGGGATATTATCGTAGCCGCAGATGACTGCAGATTTTGCCAAATGGAAGCCAAGCGCGGAATTGCGCCGCTCGGCGGAGCTCATTTTCGATATGTGTCGCGTTCCGGATGGGGTAACGCAATGTACCATCTTCTTCTTTGTGATGAGTTTGATGCGCAGGAAGCGTATCGAGTGGGATTGGTTCAAGAGGTGGTGGCTGCAGGCACGCAGATCGAGAGGGCTATGGAGATCGCTTACACGATCACGCAGAACGCGCCCCTAGGCATCCAGGCTACAAAAGCGGCAGGACGAAAGTACGTAGAGGCTGGGGAGGCTTCGGCAATACACGCAATCGACGATATCAGAGCCAGGGTGATGAGCAGCCAGGACGCCGAAGAGGGAATACGCTCTTTTATCGAGCGACGCGCCGCGGCATTTACCGGCGAATAGGATCTCGCCCGCTACAGCCTGCACGGAATCGGTTTAGAAACAGTGCTAAGGGACAAGCCGAACAACTTAGACATCATTGGCAAAGATGTCTT
>JAYYHB010000011.1:0-4219 GCA_036157095.1 Pseudomonadota bacterium | reverse complement strand
CAATCAAGCGCCGCAGAAAATCCACGTTAGTCGTGACGCCGGCAATCTTGTATTCGCCAAGCGCCTGCTGCAGCCGCTGTATGGCAATGGTGCGAGTTTCGCCCCAGACAATAAGCTTGGCGATCATCGGATCATAAAATACGCCTACCTCGTCGCCCTGAATCACGCCGGTATCGATCCGTATGTTCGCGTTCGCCGCCGGCTGCTTCAGCCGCCAAAGCGAGCCCGCCGCGGGCAGAAAATCGTTTTCAGGGTTTTCGGCATAAATACGAACTTCGATCGCGTGGCCCTGAATACTTAGCTCATTCTGAGCTTTCGGCAGAGGCTTGCCGCCGGCTACAGCCAGTTGCCAAGCTACCAGATCGGTGCCGGTAATCATCTCGGTGACCGGGTGTTCGACCTGCAGGCGGGTATTCATTTCCATGAAGAAAAACTCGCCGTGCTCGTCGAGCAAAAATTCCACGGTGCCCGCGCCAACGTAATTGACGGCAGCAGCAGCCCGCAGGGCAGCCTCGCCCATTTGCGTTCGTAGCCTATCGTCAATGCCGGGTGCCGGTGCTTCTTCAATGATTTTTTGGTGTCGACGCTGTATCGAGCAGTCCCGCTCGAACAGATACACCCCGTTCCCTTGGGAGTCGCAAAATACCTGAACCTCTACATGGCGGGCGCGGTCTAGATACTTCTCAACCAGCATGGCGTCATTGCCAAACCCAGACTGAGCTTCGCGTTTGGCAGCCGCAAACGCTTCAGAGAATTCGTCCGCGCTGCGCACTTGGCGCATGCCCTTGCCACCACCTCCCGCCACAGCCTTAAGCAGCACCGGATAACCCATATTGTCGGCGGCCTCTTTGAGTGTGGCTTCATCTTGGTCGCCGCCATGATAGCCTGGCAGCAAGGGTACGCTGGCTTCCTGCATGATCTTTTTGGCTGCAGATTTGGAACCCATGGTCTCTATGGCGGTAGCGGGTGGGCCAATGAAGACCAGATCATTCGCTGCACAAAGACCTGAAAACTCGGCGTTCTCTGACAAGAAACCATAGCCAGGATGAATCGCCTGACAGCCGGTGGCCTTGGCGGCATCAATAATGCGCTGCATCTGCAGATAGGAATCTGCCGGCGCGGAGTCGCCAATGTGTATGGCTTGGTCTGCCATCTCAACGTGCAGGGCACGACGGTCTGCATCGGAGAAGACAGCAACCGTCTCGATGCCTAAGTACCTTGCGGTTTTGATGACGCGACAGGCGATTTCGCCTCGATTGGCGACAAGAATCTTGCGGAACTGGGTGTAAAACCTCGTGTCAGACATAGTTACATCCTGAACACGCCAAAGCGCGTGTCGGCTATGGGTTTGTTGAGAGACGCTGAAAGTGCCAGACCTAGTACCCGTCGGGTGTCCACAGGGTTGATGATCCCATCATCCCAAAGACGAGCACTGGCATAGTAAGGGTGGGCTTGAGCGTCGAAGTTATCGATGATCGGCTGCTTGAAGTCTGCCTCGTCAGTTTCTGACCACTGCTCACCACCGTCCTCGATTTGGCTGCGTCTCACCTGTGCCAGCACGCCGGCGGCTTGTTCGCCGCCCATGACTGAGATGCGCGCGTTGGGCCACATGAACAGGAAATTTGGGTCATAGGCTCGTCCGCACATACCGTAGTTACCGGCACCATAGGAATTGCCAACGATCAGCGTCAGCTTGGGCACTTTGGCGCAGGCCACCGCAGTCACCATTTTGGCCCCGTGTTTGGCGATGCCGCCAGTTTCGTATTGTTTGCCTACCATGAAGCCCGTGATGTTCTGCAAAAAGATCAGCGGGATTTTGCGCTGAGCGCAAAGCTCGATGAAGTGCGCGCCCTTTTGGGCCGATTCAGCAAATAGCACACCGTTGTTTGCGACAATACCAACGGGATAACCATAAAGTCGGGCAAAGCCACAAACCAGAGTGCTGCCGAACAATGCTTTGAACTCGTCGAATTCAGAGCCGTCAAAGACGCGGGCGATGATTTCACGCACATCGTACTGCTCGCGTACGTTTTTCGGCACGACGCCAAGCAGCTCGGCAGCTGGATACAGAGGCTCCGCCGGTTCCGCGATATCCATATGCAATGGCTTTATGCGATTGAGCCGACCCACTGCTTGACGAGCGAGTTCCAGTGCATGATGGTCGTTATTCGCGTAATGATCGGTTACCCCGGACTCCTTGCTGTGCACATCTGCGCCACCTAGCTCTTCCGCGCTCACCTCTTCGCCGGTCGCCATTTTTACCAGCGGGGGACCTGCGAGAAAAATGGTGCCCTGATTTTTCACAATGATGGATTCATCCGCCATTGCAGGGACATAGGCACCACCCGCAGTACAAGAACCCATGACCACGGCGATTTGTGGAATGTTCTCCGCGGACATGTTGGCTTGATTGAAAAAAATTCGCCCGAAGTGGTTTTTGTCTGGAAAGACCTCGTCTTGGTTGGGCAAATTAGCGCCGCCGGAATCGACCAAGTAGATGCAGGGAAGGTGGTTCTCGCGCGCAATGTCTTGTGCACGCAAGTGTTTTTTGACGCTGACCGGGTAATAGGTGCCGCCCTTCACTGTGGCGTCGTTGGCAACAATGACACACTCCATACCCTTAACGCGCCCAATGCCAGTGATGATTCCTGCACCGGGCACATAGTCTTTGTCATACATGGCGTGCGCTGCAAGCTGGGAAAACTCAAGAAAGGGAGAGCCCGGATCAATCAACATATCCACGCGTTCTCTGGGCAACAATTTGCCTCGAGCCTGATGACGTGCCTGATAGCGCTCTCCTCCGCCTTGTTTGATCTGTTCGATCAGGGATTCCAGATCATCCACCAACGACTGCATTTGTCTGGCGTTGTCCGCGAAGGCTTGGGACCGAGGGTTGAGCTGAGAGGTTAGGATTGTCATGTGGAGTTTCCTTGGGGCTGGGCTGATGCACAGAGGTAGTGCTCAACGCTGAATAGGATGTTGTGAGTAAACCGATCAGTAAAGGCAAGCAGGCTTAGTGGTGGTCAAGATGAATTGGCAGTTGCGGCGCGTTGCGTATGTCCCAAGGCACGCCGTCGCAGCGCTCTCTCAACATCCAGCGCCAGTAGCGTACGTAACTCATCAGACGAGTTTTCAATAAACGCATCGTCGAAGGGTCCCATGGTGGTCATAGGACGCACCGCAATTTGCGTGTAGTTAATCAATATCGCCACGCGTGGACGATCGGAATGGTTCACCGCAGTTCGGTGCCATAACAAACCGTGGCTGACAACTGCGTCGCCGGCATTGCCGGTAGCCTGAATCGCATGCTCGCTGAATTGCGCCTCGTCTGGTCTACCGCCCCAGAGCTGGCTGCCCGGCGCAATCCAAGTACCGCCATTGTATTCGGTAAAGGGTTCCATCATCCAAATCACCTGCATCATCAAAGCTGGATCGACGGGCAGCCCCGGATTCATTGCCCAATAGGGGTAGTCCACGTGTAGCCCTCCCAGAGGACAATCCGGTGGGAGTACTCGTGCCGATACCGCAGCGAGCGTCGCATCATGACCAAGCAGCCGATGGGCCAAGCTAAGAAGCCGTGGATTAGTCACCAATTCATGAATCATTTCACCCCAAGGTAAAATGTTGCGTATGGCAATTTGACCGTTCTGGTCTGCGCCTTCGTCTAGCCGCGTCAGTGCTAGTTCGCGAACAGCATTGGCTTGTTCCGGCGGGATCAACTCTCTCAGCAGGTGGTAACCGTTACCGTGCAGTAGGTCGTCGTAGGCTTCATCAGACATGGTCTCACTCCCTCTGTAGGCTGCCTAGTGTGTGAGAGGTATGGTGCCAAGGCAAATGCCTCGCTCAGAGCCATAATGCTGTCTTGTTGTTTGGGTGTTTAGACGGAATTCAGCATAAATATCCTTTAGGTAAGGGTTACTGCTAAAAAAGAGCGGGTTGTTGGTATTAACTTGGATAATAGTGGTCAGCGGTCTTGAAAGTCTCGTAGTTGCAAAGGCTGCGTAAGTCGATGATCCCGATTGGTGCCTCCATCCTTGACGTTAAAGCAACCACGCACTGTACTGTGGTTTCGAAAGTTTGGGATTAGCAATCGTGGAAAATCAACGTCAGGGGCCGCTTCAAGATTTGACTGTAATTGACTGCACGCGGGCGCTAGCCGGGCCCTACGGTGCTGGCTTACTGGCGGATCTTGGTGCCAACGTTATAAAGGTTGAACCGC
>JAYYHB010000010.1:0-3354 GCA_036157095.1 Pseudomonadota bacterium | reverse complement strand
AGCCTTTTGCAAAAACACCCTCCGAGTTTCTCGAAACCCATTACGTGTATCAATCAGGTCTTGCTCAACAGAAAAGTAGTTGGGGTAAAGAGCCGGTGGGCTATCTACTTTGGCGTCATATAGACCAACATGCCCCCTGCTTTGCGGTCGACAGGCATAAACAATGCTCGAGAAACCGTGCTGGCTAGCGATACCGGCTTTGCCGTGTACATCTTTCATCGCCACACTCACGTAGTGCACCTGCATGTCGGGCAGATCCTTGCTTGGGTGAGACTTAAAAAAAGCGCCGCCAGCAGTCGGCGGAAAGGCTGCATCCCCGGTACCTGACATTAAAAACTTTACGCCTGCCCAAAGGATGCGCAGGGGTGAAGCGGATCGTGCAAGCGTTATCGGCTGGGTGCAGGCAAACTGACTGACTACACCAATATGGTCTTGGAGGTTTTGGCCAACGCCGGGCAAAGCATGAACCATTTCAATACCGTGGGGCTGAATTTCATCAGCTGGGCCAACGCCGCTGCGCAACAAAATTTGCGGTGAATTGAGAGCACCGGCGCAAAGAATGATTTCTTTGCGTGCGGTAAAACTGACACGCTGTTTTTTTACTCTAGCTTCTACCGAAATCGCTCGACGATTTTCAAAGTGAATACGATCAGCAACGGCATGAGAGACTACTTGAAGATTCGGCCGGTCCAGCGCCGGATGCAAATATGCTTGGGCTGCACTGCACCGCCTTGAGCCTTTCATTGTATGGTCGTAACGAGAAAAACCTTCTTGCTGGCTTCCATTAAAATCTCGCGTCAGAGGAAATCCCGCCTGATGCCCGGCCAAAACGAAGCGATCGAGTAACACATCATCGGTGCGATCAGACCTTTTGACCGACAAAGGTCCGCTGGCTCCGTGAAAATCGCTGTCGTGATCCCCTTCGAAAGTTTCAGCTCGCTTAAAATAGGGCAGGACCTCATCGTATGACCACCCAGGATTTCCCGCCTGAGCCCAGTGATCGTAGTCAGCGGCATGGCCACGAATATATACCATTGCATTAATGGAAGACGATCCACCCCAGCCCCTTCCCCGAGGCCAGTACAGCCGGCGTCCACCTAAGTATGTTTCGGGCTCGGTTAAGTAACCATAGTTTGCCGCGTTCGAGCGAGGTACGAGTTGGGAGTAACCAGCTGGCATATGGATAAATAAATTGCTGTCTTTGCCCCCTGCTTCAAGCAACAAAACCGATGAACGAGCGTCCTCAGAAAGGCGGTTTGCGAGCACGCAGCCGGCACTACCTGCGCCAAGAATAATATAATCATGAGTTCGCATTAAAACCTCGCAAAGATTGTAAAGGGCTCAAATAAAAATCGCCGACCATGCCGATTGCAAAAAAAAAAAGGCCCTGCATGCAGGGCCTTTCTTGATTAAGTTCACTAATGCGAACTTTATATAGGAACTCTCTGCACTATTCGCCCATTACCGTGTAGGTGAAGGTCACTTTCATCATGCGACCAAACGGATTGTGAGTGAATGGGTCGTAGTTCATGTCACCACGCGCTGCAGGTGGATCCTCGTCGGTAACATTGACAATAGAAGCAGAGATCATCAGATCATCAATACCACGGTAAACGTAGTTCAGATCGAAAGTCATCTGATCGTCAATTGTTTGTAACCAGGGATATGAAGCTGACGCGCCCGCATCATCATACTCATCGACATACCGCGCAATGAGGCCAGCATAGTGCACATCATCTTCGTACGAGATGTGCGCAGCTGCTTTCAGCTCTGGCTTAGACGTGAACGCAGGTCCTTGGTTGTAATTGAGAAGTCCCATTAGATCTCCACCAGCAGCCAGTTGAATGCTTCCGGAGAAATCTAACTGAGCGTCCCGCTCGTAGTCCAACCCGTAGGTGCCGTCGACGCCGACCGTTAAGGAGCCGTCCCCTATGCCGTCAAAGCGATACTCGGCTTTGAAATCAATCCCAGAAGTTTCTATGTCTTCGCCATTTAACCAGTTAACGACTATACGTTCCGTAGCCGCTAGGCTCGTATGTGCTGCTGCCGGGAAAATGTGAGTGCGCAGCTCGTTACATATCGTGCTGTCCGTAGGCACTCCGTCTGATCCCAAGCAATCATTGCCGCTGTAGGCGTTAATGATCGAGTTGAATCCTTCCGTCTGGAATGAATCCTCAAAGGTAAAGGCCCAGTAGTCGATAGATCCGTAGAAGTTATCGGTCTGATAAACGACACCGAAGTTAGTCGAAACAGCCTCTTCAGATCCCAGGTTGGGGTTTCCTACAGTATCGATCGCTTTAAACGCTAGCGTGGGAGCTACGTATGAAAGCGCTGTGCCTGTACCAGAGAGCAAACTCTGAGGCGGACCGCGGAAGGTCGTAGAAGCTGAACCTCGAACGGACAATTCATCTGTTACTCGCCAGCTAACGGCAATCTTGGGATCGACTGATCCACCCACAACACCGCCATAGTCCTCGAACCTTAACGCTGCTTGGACATCTATATCCTCTGTTAGTGGGATCGCCAACTCACCAAACACACCGTAAACGGTTCTCTCGGTGCTTTCCTCGTCCGTTGCAGCTAGGAATGCGGCTACGCCAGTTGGAGCCGTACAATTAGGAGATAGTTGATCTGCGTCGACTATACCAAGCGCGGCGGCTACAGGAGACGTGTAAGGGCAAGGATTTACGGCACGATTAACAATATCGTACAAGCTAAAATCGAACTGCTCGTTTCTGCTTTGAGCGCCGATCGCAAAACCTATGTTTCCGCCCGCAAGCTCGATTCCCGTCTCACCAGAAAGGACGGCTTGAAACACCAGGAGCTCGTTGTCTGACTGAGCTCCGCGCTCACCGATCAGATGGCGCAAGAGGCTTTCAGAATTAGCTACCGCAGGGTTGTAATCAGCGTTATCCGTTCCACTAAGCATCGAAAACGGAACGGCACGAGAGAACGGGTTGTAATACTCACATCCGCCAACGCCAGCTGCAGCAGCTGCTGCGTCAGGATCGACGAATGAATAGGTTCCGTCGTCATTTTGAACTGTCTCAGGCAAAGAACAGTTAGGTCCACCGTATCCCTTGAGTGCGAGGCCCATTCGCTCGACGTACATATCCTGCCCGCCGATGAAACGTTCGCGCTTAGACCACGAAACGCTCACGTCGTAGTCAATTGCTTGATCAAACAGGCTTCCATCTAATCCAGCAACGAAGCGGTAGGTTTCAGTATGTCGCTGTTTCGCTTCCGCCTCTCCGGTAAGAAATCTTCCTGTGACTCCCATCGCGCGGCTGATGGTTAACGAGGTGGGATCGCCTGCTAGGGCTGCGGCAGCCTCATCACCTGCAGCAAGCGCGT
>JAYYHB010000009.1:0-7276 GCA_036157095.1 Pseudomonadota bacterium | reverse complement strand
GGGCCTCGACCCGCTGAAGCGCTTCTGCCAAGGATTCGTGAGCTCGCTCAAGTTGCTCGGGTGCCAGAGCGCTTATATCCGTGTTAATCGCCGAATTGCCAATCTCAAGCGAAACTCTGGATGGGTTGTTATGCTCGTTGCTAAGCGGTTTGAATGTGCGCACTTGCCCGATACCTTTGAGATTAAGTGTTTCCCGCTCTTCACAGGGTATACGATCGCTCACGAGTGAATACGTATCAAAAGACATCAGTATGTCACCGGTATCCGCCGCGGCCTCAAGCCTGGACGCAGTATTAACGCCAGCGCCGACCGCCGTATACTCTAGCCGCAAATCGCTGCCGAAATTTCCAACTGTGCAAAAGCCTGTCGCGATACCAATGCGCATTTGCAGTGGTTCCTGCATACCGTAACGGTGCCATTTATCGCTCATGCCTCGCAAAGTTTCCTGCATCTCTATCGCCATATTCACGCATGCCAAAGCGTCCTCTTTGACGCCCTTAGACTCAGGGTCTCCGAAAAACAGCATGATGGCGTCACCAATGTACTTATCGACAGTTGCGCCGTAGCTCAGTGCGATCTCAGTCATGGTTCCCAGATAAAGATTCAGCATCTCTGCTACGTCTTCCGATTCGAGGTTTTCTACAATGTTGGTGAACGAGCAAAGGTCCGCAAAGAAAATAGTCAGTTTCTTGCGAGTGTGATCGCGCGCGACTGCTTTAGAGCCCGTGAATATCGACTGGTAAAGTTGCGGTGACAGATACTTAGATAGCTGCGTCGACAGGCCTTCCAATTGACGGTTGGTTTCTTGAGCCTCCTGAGAAAGTTCTGTAAGGCGCTTCTCGCTTTTGTCGCTGAGTTTGATAATACGCTGGGTTGTCTTCAGCAGCTTCTGATACTCTTTCGTCAACTTACGGTGGTCGTCAGGAGACGCGCTACCTTGGTCAATCAACGCTAACGAAGTCTCCAGCACCACACGCTCATGCTCGAAAATATCTCCTGAACTACTTTCAGAACTCATTCGGCGACTCCTTTATTGTTTTATTGAGAAATTAACAGAAGGTGACCGCAAAATGCACGTTGCATATCGACCAAAACTCAAAAAAGCTCACTAATAGTGATGTTGTGCAGTGGCTTGATTGCGCGGCGCAATTAAGGGCCTGTGCTTTAATTGAATTGCGAGGCCTCAATTAATGGATCTATCAGTTGGCACAGCTCAGTTCCAAAGCCAGCAGGGACGTCGGCTTTTTGTATCGAAGAATGTCGCGGACTAGATTACAAATGCATTGCGAAAATGAGAGGAGAGGTTGATGCTCAAAACATTGGGACCGGATGCGGTAGTGAGTGACGTTTTAGCCGAGCTTGACCTCGTCGGGGCGGTAATCGTCAAAGACCTGATTGATGAGGAAACCATTAAGCACTTCAAAGATGAAATGTTGTCCTTCGTCGATAGAACCCCTATGGGGCGGGACGATTTTTCGGGTAAGAGAACAAAGCGCACTGGTGCGCTCGCTGCTCGATCTCAAACTTGTCGAGAGCTAATATTGAAAGACTTGGTTCTCGGAACAGCTGAAGCGTTTCTCAAACCGTTTACCAAAAAGATCATTTTGCATCTGACCCAAACGATACAGATACATCCTGGCAGCAAGGCGCAAGCTATACACCGCGATCGATATGCTTGGGGAGCTTATTTGCCTCAGTCGATTGAACCTCAGCTCAACACCATTTGGGCGATGACAGATTTCACGGCGGAAAATGGCGCCACTCATTGCGTTCCCGGCAGCCATCGTTGGCCCTGGGAGCAGCACGCAAGATCTGATCAACTCTGCCAGGCAGAAATGAGTCGGGGCTCGGTATTTTTCTACACGGGTAGTATTCTTCATCATGGGGGTGCAAACCACTCGAACGCACCCAGACTCGGATTGAATCTCACCTATTGTTTAGGCTGGTTGCGGCAGGAGGAAAATCAGTATCTCTCCTGTCCTCCTGAATTGGCAAAATCGTTCGACCCAAGGCTGCAGGAGCTGTTGGGTTATACGCAAGGCGAATACGCGCTGGGCTATTACTCAGACCCTCTAGACCAGAGTGGGACTAAGGAAGTTTTAGCGCCGGAGGTTAGGCTGGGTCGTACCCCAACCCAGCTAGAAGAGATCTCGGACCTGCTCTAAGGCTGGATTGGCGATTGAATATCTTGCCGCATGACCTTCGCTAGAGATATCGCCATTAGGGCCATGACCAATGAAAACGGCAGCGCCCCAATGATCATGGCAGACCGGAGCGCTTCCAAGCCGCCGGCTGTCAGCAGAGCACCAATTAACAGGGTGAAAATCGCACCCCATACCACAATGTGGCGTTTACTTTTTTGGTGTTGGTTGCCCCCCGAGGCCAAGGTGTTGATTATCAATATGCCGGAATCAGCGGACGTAATTAGAAAAGTAAGCAGCAAGACAACGACAATGACCGACAATGCGATTGCAAGGCCGGGCGGTAACATTAAATTGATCGTGGTGAAGAGTTGGGAGGAGATGTCTGCGTTGACGATGGTGCCTTGAGCGACCCCCTGCAGCTCAAGGTCTATGGCGGTAGCGCCAACGAACGCAAGCCATGTAAGGCAAACCATTGATGGCACAATGATCGCGCCCAAAACATATTCTCTGACGCTGCGCCCACGAGAGACTCGAGCCAGAAATAGACCAACAAAGGGCGCGAAGGCGATCCACCACGCCCAATAGAAAATATTCCAAGCACCCTGCCAGTCCTGTAGGGCTTTGCCGACTTCGGTGCTCGTGTCGTTCCAAACCGTGACCGACATACTTGGCAGTGCCAGCAAATAGTCCCATATCGCATAACCAAATGTGGTCACCGCGAAGACAGTAGAGCCGAAAAGGATAAAGAATCCTACGAGAAAAATGGAGAGGCTCATATTGATGTTAGACAACCACTTGATGCCTCTCTGAATGCCTGACGAGGCTGAAATACAGGATGCGCTGACGATGAGTATTAGCCCAAAGAGCTGAGCATTTAGCGTTGGTTGACCACTACTGTTCATCAAAAACGACATACCGCTGATGTTGAACAAACCTGCTGCGAACTGCGAAACCCCATAGCCGATGGTGACGCCAAGGCCGATTAATGCGGCCAGAATAGCGGCGATATCGACTAAGTGTCCAAGCCAGCCAGAGAGGTGCCTCCCGAACATTGGCTGCAGTCCGGATCGAATGGTCAGAGGCATGTCCTTGGCATAGCTCAGATATCCAAGCGCCATACCGACGATGCCATAACAGGCCCAAGGAGTGAGACCGTAATGCAGCAGTGCCCATTTGTAGGCATTGCGCACATTGCCGGCATCTTGAGATTGAGCCAGCCCTTGGATGGTCTCAGGGTTAGTGGTGAAGTGGAAGATTGGCTCTGCGGTTGAATAAGTCAGCATGCCAACGCCGATACCTGCGCCGAACATCATGGACAACCAGGTGAAACGCGAAAATTCCGGAGCCTCTCCTGGTTTGCCCAGCACAATTCGACCCGTATTTGGCCAAAGCGCAAAGGCCAGGCAGGCTACGGTTAAAAACGCGGTTACCAGCATGTACCAAGGCGCGAAGGATGCGGTAGACCAACTTTGCAGCGCCAGAAGCTGAGCGCCCGCAGCGCTTGGTGACGAAGCCACCCAGATGATCAGGGCGGCGATGAGGAACTTGGGTCCCGCAGCTACCCATGGGTTGAAACCCTCATAGAAACCCCTGGTCTGAGTCGCGATAACTACGAGGGCGTCTGGAGAATCTTGAGTCATGTATTTGCCTTTTTGTGCGTATGTATCGCTATGAAGTCTCATAAACGCTCCTGCATGCGCGGCCATTGCTGGCGTCTATGCACGGGACCTTAAGTGAACTGCCGATAAGCGATCGGTCTAGGATGGATCAGCAATTTTTAGCAGCTGCTTGCCCAAGTTCTGGCCGGTAAACAAACGGCTCAGGGTGCTTGGAATGTTGTCGAAGCCATGCTGCAAATCTATTTGGTATTTTAGGTCGCCAGCACCAATCCACTGCAGCAGATCTGCAATCGCCTCAGCTGCGCGCGGCAGGTAGTCGAGAATAATGAACCCTTCCATGCGCGCGCGGTTAGTCACCAAATTCATTAGGTTGGCGGGCCCTGGCATGGGCTCTGTGGCGTTATAGCCAGATATTCCACCGCACATAACGACGCGTGCGCGAAGATTGATGTGATTCAGGGCGGCCTCGAGAATCTCGCCACCGACGTTGTCGAAGTAGACGTCGACTTTGTCCGGACATGCGGCTCTAATTTGATCGCTGACGCTGCCCTGTTTGTAATCGATAACCGCATCAAAGTCCGCTTCATCTTTTAGCCAAGCACACTTCGCAGCTCCGCCAGCAATGCCGACAACGCGACAGCCCTTGATGCGGGCGATTTGTCCCGCAACAGATCCGGTCGCACCGGCGGCTCCGGAAACCAACACCGTCTCACCGGGTTTTGGAGTGCCAAGGTCAAGCATCCCAAAGTAGGCTGTGAGGCCGGTAATACCCAGGACTGACAGCATCATTTCCGGGGAAACGCCATCAGGCACCTTGGTCAAACCCATAGGGCCTTCGTTTGGCGCTGCGATTACAAAGTCCTGCCAACCTCCAGTTGTTTGTACCAGGTCCCCTACCGCAAAATCTGGATGTCGTGACTGGCTCACTTGGCCGATAGAGCCAGCGCGCATCGGTGCGCCGATGGCGACGGGGGGAAGATAGCTCTCCCTGTCCTCCATCCAACCGCGCTGGGTTGGATCGAAGGAAAGAAAAAGATTTTTGACCAGAACCTGGCCCGGTGCAGGTTCGGGTATCGGGCTTTCGATGTACTCAAAATTCTCCTGGGTCACCAGACCATTGGGGCGTGTGGCCAGAAGCCACTGACGATTGGTGTTCACAAAATTCCTTCTAGAACGACTAAAGGGTAGCAGGAAGCGATGCTAAGACGGTGTACGGATCGGTCAACCAAGCACCCACCCGCTGCTCTCCCGCGCAAGTTCAAGCATTAGTATGGCGAAGCTCAATCACAGGTCAAAGGTTTGTTTCGATGCCGTCGTTAGTTAACCGGCAGAAACGACGTGTAAGGGCACGACGGGTTCCGGCAATTCGGCAAAATGATGCCGGGTACGCGTGCCGATATCGAGGTCCAAAGCCGTCCAGATTTCGAAGTCAATATGATTCCAACCGAAGGCCATGGCGAAGCGTTCCGCATCAATAAAGCCTGCGTCGGCGCTTTCCAGAAATACCTCGCAACTGAGACAGGCGTTGCGTTGGAAATGGAAGTAACGCACCCGTTCCTGAGAGGAAAGTCCATCAATAATGTGCCGAAGCTGTTGGTGGTTGCGACACGGGTGGTTGCGGTAAACGTTGATTTTTTCAATGGTTCGCAATAGTCCTTCATTCTCTGTTATGCGCAGCATGTTCTCTGCGCTGCGATTGATCGAATTGACAAAGTCTGAATGGCGAATAGAGTCTCGGGTTAAACGCAGCTCTTTAAGCAAAAAGAAAACAGAGACCAGCAGGGCAAATGAAGCGAGCACATCGGCTCCTACAGAGATATAAGACAGCATGTTTGAATTCCTCAAGCTGGCGATGGGTTGTCGTATTAGTTTTGATCGCTCGAGAAATAAAGCAAAAAAAATGCCAATCTATCGTAATGCAGGGGTAGATGTGGGCTGCGTGTTCACCTATCTTTAATGAGGCCCGATTGGCTAAAAAGAAAAAGAACAGAGGTTAAATCAGAGGTTTATGAAGGCAATCGGCTTCTAGCATTTCCAGCAACGAGCGCTTTAAGAGGTAGTCCTATGCAGCACGATCTTCAGGTGACGATCATCAAAGAACTTATGGCCCAACTTGACGAGGGTCGCAATGTCGATGCCGGAGTGCAGTATCGAATGCCGACAAGTTCCTATACTTGTCCAGAAATAGCCGAGCGCGAACAGCAAGCGTTTTTTTTGGATCACCCCCAGCTGGTTGGCCTGTCTGGAGATTTGCCGTCCAAGGGCGCATTTTTAACCCTTGAGGATTTCGGTGTGCCGGTACTGGCCACCCGCGATAAGGAGGGTAAGTTCCGCGCTTTTCTAAACGCATGCAGGCATCGCTCAGTGAAGGTGGCGCAGGAAGAGAGGGGCACTAAACATATTTTTACCTGTCCATTCCATCATTGGAGCTATGCAAACTCGGGTGAGTTGATGGCCATTCCTAATAACGATCACTTCGGTGAAATCGACAAGTCCTGCCACGGGTTGGTAGAGCTGCCGGCTGTAGAGAACAGTGGGCTGCTATGGGTTCATCCAAATCCAGAGGGACAGATCGACATAGACGCGCTTCTCGGCCCGCTGGCGCAAGAGTTTCCCTCCTTTGGTATGCAAACTCAGATCGCTGTTGGAAGAACGACCATCGAGAAAGCACTTAACTGGAAGCTTGCCAATGACACGTTCGGAGAAACCTACCACTTTGGAAAGCTGCACAAAGACACTCTGGGCCGCCTTTACTATGGCAATAATCTGCATTTTGAAGAGTTCGGTCGGCACCATCGTTTTGTGACAGCAAATCACGGGATGCAGGAAATGCGGAGTTTGCCCGAGAGCGAATGGGATATTGCCCGTTGTACCTTTGTGCTTTACCACTTGTTTCCAAACGTACAATTGATTACGAGCCATTTTTCGACCACGCTCATTCGCATCTACCCCGTCAAAGACCAACCTGGTCGATCGGTCACCCAAATTAGCTTCTACTTCGCGCCAGAGATCGCAGATGATGCGAACGATGTTGGGCTCGACTCGTTTGATGAGCGAAATCCCTATGAAAGGGGGCAGGAACGGCCGAGCCTGGCCAACTCTTTAGAGGTGTTTAAATCGACCGTAGAAAATGAAGACTACGTGATGGGTGAGATGCAGCAAAAAGCCGCGGAAAGCGGGCTCTTGAAAGAAATTATCTTCGGGCGCAACGAACCTGCGCTACACCACTTCCATAACAACTACCGGGACGCGCTGGGACAGCCCCTTCTAGAGCGCCTCTAGCGCAGGGGTGGGCTAGAAAGTGGCAGAGGGGGCGCCCAAATGAAAGCCCCGAGCGTGAGGCTTTCAGGGCTTTGCGTTTGACGGAAGCGCTTTTGCGAAATGCTAGTTTACTTCTGCGTTGGTTTTTTGGATATTCGCAGCAATTTCTATCGTTTCCGCTTCCAAAGCGTCTGCGACGGTGCGGCGAGCCGCCTTGCGGCAAAAATTAACGGTCTCGGCTGCGCCAACGTA
>JAYYHB010000008.1:0-2694 GCA_036157095.1 Pseudomonadota bacterium | reverse complement strand
CGTGAAACGGCGCTGTTTGGCGAGCAGCCACGATGGCTTCAACAGGGCCTTCCCCGACACCGCGCACGGCCCCGAGACCATAAATCACGGCGCCGTCTTGGGCACAAAATCGAAACTCACTTTTGTTGACCGACGGCGGCAGCAGATTCAGCTTCATCCGTCTGACCTCATCGATGAGGACCACGACGCGATCAATATTCTGCATGTCCGCAGATAGGTTGGCGGCCATAAATTCCGCAGGATAGTGCGTTTTCAACCAAGCCGTTTGAAAGCTAAGCAAAGCGTAGGTGGCCGAATGTGATTTGTTGAACGCGTAGCCAGCAAATTTTTCCATCAGATCGAAAATTTCGTTCGCCAGGTCGGCGTCGACCCCCCCTTTTGTTGTCCCCTGCAGGAACTGAGCTCGTACCTTTGCCATTTCTTCGGCTTTCTTCTTACCCATGGCTCGGCGCAGCAAGTCGGCCTGACCGAGGCTAAACCCCGCAAGCACCTGGGCAATTTGCATGACCTGTTCTTGGTACAGAACCACCCCATAGGTGCCTTCCAAAACCGTATCCAGGCTTGGATGGGGAAAGGAAACTGGTTCCTTGCCGTGCTTCCGATTGATGTAGTCGTCGACGGCCCCAGACTGCAGCGGTCCGGGCCGGAACAAGGCCACCAGGGCGATGATGTCATTGATACTGTCCGGCAGCAGGCGACGAATCAGATCCTTCATGCCACGGCTTTCCAGCTGAAAAATGCCCGTGGTCTCTGCTCGACGCAACAAGTCAAAAGTTTGCTTGTCACCAAGAGGTAAGTCTCCGATGCGCAGCCGGGTTTCATCGCTTTTGCGCTGGGAGTTGATACTCTTCACTGCCCAGTCGATGATCGTAAGGGTTTTAAGACCCAAGAAGTCGAATTTGACCAAGCCTGCGCGTTCAACATCATCTTTATCGTATTGGGAAACCAGACCCGTCCCAGCGTCCTCCGTATACAGTGGCACGAAGTCCGTGAGCGCTGAGGGTGCGATTACCACCCCGCCGGCGTGCCGTCCAACATTGCGCACAATCCCTTCGAGTTTGTAGGCCATCTCCATGATTTCAGCCGCTTCGTCATTGTCATTGACGAAGTTTCGTAACTCCTCGCTATCCTCCATGGCCTTGCTAAGGGTCATGCCTACTTCAAAGGGAATCAGTTTGGAGAGCTTGTCTGCCAGGCTGTAGGGTTTGCCTTGCACACGAGCGACGTCGCGTACTACTGCTTTCGCAGCCATGGTGCCAAAGGTAATAATCTGGCTGACTGCCTCGAGGCCATACATTTCGCTAACATGAGCGATCACTTTGTCCCGCCCCTCCATGCAGAAGTCGACGTCGAAGTCCGGCATAGAGACGCGCTCAGGATTCAAAAAGCGCTCGAACAGTAGGTCATATTCCAACGGGTCGAGGTCAGTGATACCCAACGCGTAGGCGACCAAGGACCCTCCGCCAGACCCCCGCCCAGGCCCCACTGGTATATGGTTGCTTTTAGCCCAGGCGATAAACTCCATGACGATAAGGAAATAGCCTGCAAAACCCATCTGATTGATGACGTTAAGCTCAAACTCTAGACGCTCACTATAGGACTCGAGACTAGCGAAAGCATCGCCAAAGGCGTTCTCTCTAGGCACTGACAATCGCTGGTTGAGTCCTTCTAGGGAGACGTCTTTGAGGTATTGCTCTGGAGTTTTGTTGTCGGGTATCGGGTAATCCGGGAGGTAGTATGTGCCCAGTGACACCTGCACGTTGCACCGCATGCCGATTTCAATTGCGTTATCGATTGCCTCGGGAATATCTGCAAAAAGCGCATTCATTTCCTCGGCACTGCGCAAATACTGTTGCGCACTATGCGTCCGAGGTCGACGCGAATCGTCCAAAGTTCGTCCTTGATTTATGCATACGCGAGTTTCGTGCGCCTCAAAATCGTCGGGATCCAAGAAACACACGTCATTGGTAGCAACCACGGCGACTGCGTTTTGCTGGGACTGCTCAACAGCCCACGCAATAAACGCCTCTTCGTTGGGGCGCCCAGTACGGGTCAGCTCCAGGTAGTATCGGTCTGCAAAAATCGAGCGCCAGCGCGCTAGCGTCGCCGCGGCTATTTGCAAATCTCCATTGCTAACACTTTGCCATAAGTGCCCGCCAACACCGCCGGAGAGTACGATCAACCCCTGTTGATGATCGAAGAGGGATTGTTCGTCAATTTCACCTCGCTGCTCGGCTTCGGTGTAGCTGTAGGAGATGAGCGCGAGCAAATTTTTGTAGCCCTCTAAATTCTGGGCCAGTGCAACGATGCGCCCTGCGGGCTCTTGTCTCTGAGGGCTGATCCAGAGCTCGGCACCGAGAATCGGTTTTACGCCCTTGGCAAGGCTGGTCTCATAAAACTTGACCAGCGCAAATAAATTGTTGCGGTCGGTCAAGGCCATGGCGGGGATATGACGCTGTGTCGCCTCACCAACGGCACTCTTTACTTTTAGCAGGCCCTCAGCCAGCGAAAACTCACTGTGCGTGTGGAGATGCACGAATTGTGATGTCGTCGAAGAAGAAGTCTCGCAATCGGCAATAGATACGCTAAGGTTCATTCCCAATTCTCACGTGACTGCCAGGCAAGCGCCCTTTGTACCGGCGCGTAACTCCTCCGATGCGCTGGACAAGGCCCAATCGCTCGTAGCACACGCCG
>JAYYHB010000007.1:0-4224 GCA_036157095.1 Pseudomonadota bacterium | reverse complement strand
CGCCAAAGCGGCGACCACCGCAGAGCGTGCAGAAGCCTTGGTAGCGGCCACGGCTGAAGGCCGCGGAGCTACTATGAAAGCCTTCGGCGCCTTAGGTTCATCCTGCAAAAGCTGTCACGACAGCTATCGACAGAAAAACTAGGCAGAACCTTAGTCGACCATTATGACGACTGACCAGCGGGCCGTATTGATTTGGGATCTGCCACTTCGATTATGGCACTGGGCGTTGGTCATTTGTCTCGCCGGGAGCTGGATTACCGCTGAGGCGGGGTTCGAGTGGACACAGACCCACTTTTATTTTGGCTATGGCGCCCTGGCCCTCGTGCTGTTCCGCTTAATTTGGGGTGTATTTGGCACATTGCACTCACGCTATGTCTCCTTTGTTGTTTCGCCCATGGGTCTGTTTCGCTATCTCAAAAATATCGGCTCCAATCCATCTTCCGTCGGTCACAACCCCCTAGGAGGCTGGGCCAGCGTTCTGATCGTTAGTTTGATCGGCTTGCAGGCCGCCTCAGGTCTGTTCATTAGCGACGACATATTTTACGCCGGCCCATACAACAGCGTGGTAAGTAGTCGTACTGCAGACGCTCTAGCAGGCTGGCACCACCGCTTCTTTACCCTGATACAAATTGCCCTGGTGCTGCATCTGGCTGCGGTGAGTTGGCATACATGGGGGCTTAAAGAGCGGCTGATTGAGGCAATGTTCCATGGAAAAAAACATCTCGTTAGCAGCACTGATGGCCAGGAGATTACCGAGCACAGAGCAGTAGCAGCCCTATTTTTTCTGATTTTAGTGGCCTTGGTAGTCACGGCGCTGGTGTATTTCGCCCCCGTGCCATCGCTCGATGACTTCCACTAACGCCGGCGATCAGCCAGCGGATTCATCCAAGCAGAAAATGTTTCAGCTCGCCTAAATCCCCAAATCGATACCGTGCCATAGTAAAATCTTGGTCTGCAGTAAACGGGTGATACACCGCAGCACAGTGGATACCTGCGGCCACCGCTGAGCGCAGGCCGCGCTCAGAGTCCTCGACGACCAGGGCCTTGCTTGGTTCTATGCCAAAGCGAGACAGGGCCAACAGGTATGGTTCAGGGTCGGGTTTACTGTTTTGGTAATGGGATCGCTTTAGAACAAACTCCATGTGACGTACCACATCCGGCGTCGCGGTGGTTCTGGGATAACCGCCAAGTCCGTGAATAAGATCAAAATCTTGGTCCCGTGATGTGGTCACGATGGCCAGCTGGAAGTGCTCGGCAAGCTCGCAGATAACGTTATCTACGCCGGGGATACGAATGGGGCGAGTGCTTAACAGCTCCTGGTACCGCGCATCCCGTGCGCTGCGCAATCGATCAATCGCGTTTTCATCACAGCCAGCGGCCCGAGCCATCCCCCATGGGTCAGCGCCAATGGCCATATCTTGAATGTAATCGGCTTCCTTTAGTTCGATGCCAAGGCTTGCCAGCTGCTCCTGTATCGCCAGCAAATACAGCGGCTCGGAATTGACCAATACGCCATCATGGTCAAGGAGAAGGTGGGTGTATGTCACAGGGATAAGTCAGCGGCGAGGCCCACAACTTAGGCTACCTTATATCGGTCGATTTGAATGTCTTCTTCGCCAATGTCCGAGTAGTTGTCGGTCACTCGGCCCCGAATATACTCCTGCCATGAGAAGGCCCGGTAACGCGGCGCATCCTCTGCAGCCAACCATGGTTCAACGATCGCATGGACTCTGGGCTGATAAAAGAACGGGATACTAAAGCGCCCTCGTGGATTGGTGATAGGCACCACCCTGTGCACGCCCGCGATGCAGCGATCATTGGTCCAAACCTGCAGGACGTCACCGATGTTTACCACGATGGCTCTATCCAATGGCGGCACATCAATCCAGCCGTGGGCTCGCGATTGTGCCTGCAGGCCGCCGCAATCGTCTTGCAACAGCAGTGTAATTGCGCCGGGATCGGTGTGATGATGCAAGGCCATATCGCCCAGCGGCGTGACCGACTCGCGTTCAGCTGCGGGCACGGGATCTTGCGCAGGATAGAAGTTCAATCGCGCAACACTAGTGTGAGCAGGCCCGAATCCTCGCGCCATGGTGTTTTCAACCGCTTCAAAGGGTAAGCCCAAGCCACCAAGGACCATGCACATAGTAGTTTCCGAGAGCTCGGTAAAGACCGTAAAAAATTCCGTTAACGCAGGTCGAAAATGATATGGCCGATCGGGCCAGCGCGTATGTCGCAGCGGGTTACGCGAAATGTGACCACCGGCCTTAAAGTCGAACACTTCTTTCTGGTCGCGACGCTGCTTGGTGAGTTCCCGGTCGTAGTAGCCCAGTGGATTTTCCGCATCTCGATACACTGCGACTTTCTGTTCCCGGGGCATGGCAAAAAAGTCTGCTGCCGCCGCGAATACATTTTGCACCTGGGTGTCGCAACCGTGGTTTATCAGCAGGAAAAAGCCGTGATCCTCGCATGCCTCCACCAGGGCCAATTGATCAATGGCGGCTAAACCGCCTTCTCTAAAGGCCTGTAAATCGACCACTGGAATGTTTTGCATGACTATTCCTCTGAAGGGACCCCGACACATCCGTCGGTTTATTTGATCTTAAGATGTTACGTTGAACTGCGCCGAATGCACATGCGCGCAACTGCCGCGTTAACCTCGGTACCGTCGTCGGCAGGCTCAGATATCATCCCCTCATACTGATGCAGAACATCAAAGCCAACTTGGGACTCATGAAGCTGCTTCGATAAATCGCCGGAAGCCACGCGAAAACGATTACTGCCCGGACCACTGACTCGTTCCGCGCCATCCCACTGGAGGTGTTCTTCGAGCACCAGAATGCCGAGCGGTACCAAGGCGTTTAGCAACCGTGGTAGCAATGTTGGTGCAACGAAACGGATCATGACCGCCATGGCATAGGTATTTAAAGGCAGGGAGCGACCTAGCTTGAGCACATCACTACACTGCCAATTCACGCGCAGGTGCCCAGCTATGGCGGTATTTGCCCCCTGAGCAATGGCGACGGGCGACACATCAACTGCATCCACCGCAAGACCATGGGATGCCAAGAACAAACTGTTACGACCGCGCCCGCAGGCTATATCCAATGCTCGCCCATCGTCTGGAATTACGCCGCCTTGATGAAGCTGCTGCAGGTAAGCACTAGGCCAATGACGCTGCGCATAAGCACCCTCACGGTAACGTAGATCCCATCGCTGACGATCTGGTGGATTTATTGATTCAGGATTTTGCGTTCTCATGGCCGTACTCTAACCCATAGTCTTTTGTGCGGTTGCATGCAGACATTGGAGAAGCTAGCGTTGTCGCCCCTCTCATCCGGGCACTTACTGTGGAATCAAGCACCGACCAAACTCGCCTTGATAAAGCCGCTATTTGGCTATCAGGCCTGTGCCTACTTCACTGTTTGTCAGTGCCCTTGGCTTTTCTGCTGGCACCATCCGTATCTAGTTGGCTCGACGCCACAGAAACGCAAACCCATTGGCTGCTCTTTGGACTGGCAGTGCCGATCAGCTGCGTCGCGCTTTATCGAGGCTATCAACGACAGCCTAATCTGCTGACGGTTTCCACTGGCGTACTGGGTTTAATATTGATGCTGCTAGCTGTACTTCACCTGCTGGGAGAGGAACTTGAAATTGTTTTAACAACCCTAGGTGTTGTTTTGGTGATGGTGGCCCATATTCGAAACTTGCATGTCGGCCATGATCACGCCGGCGAAACCGGCTGAACCCGCACACCCAAGTGCTTTATGGAGACCACTATGAAATACGACAACATACTGCAAACCATCGGCAACACGCCCATCGTCAAGCTCAATCGGATAGCGCCCGAGCATGTCGATATATATGTGAAAGTTGAGTCCTTCAACCCCATGGCGTCTGTAAAAGACCGACTGGCTTACGCGATCATTAAGGATGCGCGGGACAGCGGCGCGCTGAAGCCAGGGCAAACAGTGATCGAAGCCACCAGTGGCAATACGGGGATCGCGCTGGCCATGGTGTGCGCTGTAATGGGGCACCCCTTTGTTGCTACCATGGTCGAGACATTTTCTATAGAGCGTCGCAAAGTCATGCGCGCACTCGGTGCCAAGGTCATTTTGACCCCGGCAGCAGAACGCGGCAGCGGCATGGTTGCCAGGGCACAAGCGCTGGCAGAAAAACACGATTGGTTTTTGGCGCGCCAGTTTCAAAACACCGCCAATCCGG
>JAYYHB010000006.1:0-6479 GCA_036157095.1 Pseudomonadota bacterium | reverse complement strand
ATTTGATCTTTAAAGTCCGTGATGGCGCGATTCAGCGTCGCGGTATTGCCAGTTGCTTTCGCCAAACGTTTGGCGACGGCAAGGCTTGCGCCAAGGCATGGCGTGCGCAAAGCGGCAAGATCACTATTATCGGCGGAGTAATTCATGATGTTTGTTTTCCCGGATGGATCGATGTCAGGTTCGGTGCCTAGTGCCTCGATATAGCATCAGCGGCAGCGCTAGCTGAGCGCAAGACTACCTTGATCATGGTTGTGTATCTATTGCGTCGCAGACTTGAGGAAGAATCGAGTGATCTAAATATGCCTGCTAGCCGCGATCCGGCAGGTGCACGACAAATGTCCCACTGACCTTGTCGTGCCACGTCTGTTTATTGTCGCCAAGGTATAGCCAGGCGTATCCAAGTCCAAAGGCCGCCATCGATAAGGGTGCAATGCACAGGCGCACCAAGATCCGTTTCCAGCTTGGCAAAGCACCCGCCTCGTCGATGACCCGTATCTTCCAGGCTCGCATGCCAAGTGTTTCGCCCTGCTTTCGCCAGAAGTAACCAAAAAACGCGATAATTTCAAAGATCAGGGTGAGCTGGAAAAGTCGGCCGGTAACGACTTCGCCGCTTATTGGCACCCAGATAAACCCCGTCAAAAAAAACAGGGCTAGAATCAGCAGACTGTCATAGAGCATGGCACCCAGCCGACGCCCCAGTCCTGCAGGGTAACCCTGGAGGGGGGCTGAGTTTTTCGCCTCGGTCACGGCCTAAAATGTCGCCACATGATCGGCTAGGCTGACCTGTCGGCCGCAGTATTCTTCTTCTGTCATGTTTTTCAGTAACGATTCGTCTTGCGAGATACCCCAAGCACGACGACCGTCATCCAGTCGAGCAGCAACGAAAGCCTTAGTAACGCCCTCGGGTCCATACATTACGCTGTAGCCCTCTACCTCACCCTTGCCCTCGTGACCAATTACGACCTCGCGCTTAAGCGTGGCGTCGACTTGATCCTGCAGGTTGGCGTGCTGGAAGGGTTTTTCGGGTGCTTCGCCGGAGTAAATGCCAAAGGCATGCTTGGTAATGTAGCCGCCGTTTGCGGTGATCATGCCCCGTCTGCCCGGATTTTCGCGCAGCAGTTGAGCCATGCGCGTGATGGAGTGCATGACGTAATTGTTGAGCGGGCCGCCGGCAAACGTCAGCCCACCCGTAACGGTCAGTTGGCGGTTGGTATCAATGCCCAGTTCTTGGCAAGCGATCTGAACGGCGCTAGGAAAGCAGCTGTAGACATCGACCATGTCGATATCGTCGGCGGTCATACCGCATAGCTCCAAACACTTGCCTCCAGCAAAGCGAATGGCGGGTGAGCTGTGAAAGTTGTCGCGATTGGAAAAGTAGTAATGATCTTGCGCGTCAGTGCCCGCCCAGGGATAAATCCATTTTTCTCGCGCAAGGCCGAGGGCCTTAGCTTTTTCCTCAGACACTAAAATCAGCGCCGCCGCCTGATCGACGCCGTTATTGGAGTTCATCAATTTCGGGTAGGGAAAGGATACCGGTCGGTTGGCATCAGAAATGGTGCGAATTTCTTCAGGACTTTTCGCCTCACGTATCCATGCGTTGGGGTTTTCTGCTGCGACGCTGCTGAAGCCCGCCCAAATATTCGAGATGTGATCAAGATGTGCTCCAACCGATCGACCCGCCGCATGGCGTAGGGCCACTTCCATGATGGGGTAAATCTGAATGGGTCGTCCCAGCCGTATTGCAATTTCAGCGTCGTGACGCATGTCTTTGTCCACACCGATCAGTCTGTCTGGTGTGCCGGGCAGCTCTGCCCAACCCAGATCGTGACCCGCCTTGGCGGCCTTGGCTTGGGTGTTGCCGCACTCTGCGCCGGTCAAAACAATGATGTCGTGCTGGCCTGACTGGATGTCCAGAGCGCTTTGATTCAGCACAGCCTGCACGAAATTGCCTCCGAAAGGCGACATAACCGATTCGGCGTTGGCACAACCAATGGCCTCAGCCACCGCGCGAGCCGGATCTTGATAGGGCCAGAGGCCCTTGATTACCCGTACTGAGGAAGCTTCCAGCAGCGCACTGGAGCCCGCGTCCTGGGCTGCTTGTTTGACTGCCTCGATCATCAGCTCGATAGGTTCTTTGGCGCTGTCAAAATCGGTAAAGCGCTGCTCAAGATGGCTCACACCGACGAGTACAGGGGTTTGCTGGGTCATAATGCTCTCCAAAATTTCGGCTCGGCAGGCCAACGACACTCTGTAATTGACCTCGATCTTTGCGAACGCATCATACATCAAGCGAGGGCTGTCACCGAGCTACCAGGTGTTAAGCAGGACGGGCCCCTTCGGCGTTTCAAGCTCGGCGGTGAAGGCGTTTTCACCCTCTGTTACGGGCACCGACAGCGAGAGATCGGACAGAAAATCCTGATAGGTTTTCGGCCCCGTCGCATTGATATGAGAGTCATTCGTGTCAGAGGCGCTAACGTGAAAGGTGCTTAGTTGGCAACCGGTGGGTGTCGAAAGCGCCGGATGCGGCGATTGCAGCCAGTCGATAAAAAAAGGCATATGCGGGTCGGTCAAGAATAACAGCTGCCAAGCGAGCCTGATGCCATCGGGGGTGGTACGACTCATGTCGATGATATCACGGGCGCCTATATTTCGTGCAGCTGCCAAAGTTTGCACGTGTGTCAATGAATCACAGGCGATGGCCCAGCTGCGAATGCCGGTGCCGCCATGATCCAGCAGCAATTGTCCCGTAGTGCCCTCAAGGTCTTGCGCCGGGTCAGGCGCGATAATCTCGAGATACTGGTGGTTGTCCAGAGACAGCAGGGCATTACGGGTCCCAACCCCGGGATGAGAGCCGCCCAGGACAGGCATTACCCCGGTGAGGGCGTAAATCTCGTCGATGCCTGCCTGTAGATCCGGGCAGGCATACATGATGTGGTCAAGCTGAGTCATAGGGTGTACGCGGAGCTTTGCAACACTATTGATGCGTAAGCGTGATGCGCGCCGGTGTCTCTGGCGCGGTTAAAGCATTTAGCACATCAAAAGTCAGGGTAACTGGTGCAGAGAGGTTTGTGCCGCTCATGGTAATGCCCGTGACCGCATTTGCGGCAATCTCAATTAACCCAGTTTGACCGGTAAGCGGCGCACCAGATCGCTCTACCAGCTTAAATGGCGCATCTGACACGTTGCGAATGTTCACTCGGATCGCCCAAGGCGTCCTCTCAACCGACTCGATGCTCAGCGATGCCTTGAGCAGGGCGTCAAGTTGGGGCTGCCGTCCAATCAGCACATCTTTCCACCAGACGATGGTGCGGCGGGCGAACAGGGCTTCTTTCATGCCTTCGGCGGAGCTTTTTGTGGCTAGCACTAGGGTTACCGGGCGATGGCCAGGGTTATGTTCTGCGTCGGGTCTATAATCCCAAGCGATCAGCTCGTGGACGTCGGACACTCCGATTAAGGCGAGGTCATGTTTCATTGCCAGCCGGTGGGCGTTGGGGTAGTAGGCGTCACCGTTTGCGATTTCAACGCCGTGAAGCAGGCCTTCGGCGGTTGCGTCAAGGTGAAACGAATTCATGGGGGAATCTGGGCGCTCAAAGCTGGGGTGGTTCCAAAAAACAAAGGCACCTTGCTCATTGGCGGCCTGCAGCACCGCCTTGGGGTCCTTGGTGCTGGCGTGTCCGAAATTGCGGATGACGTCGTAGGTTTCCGCGTCTGGGTAGGGGCGCCATACGGTGCGCCCGTCTACTTCCACCGAGTGGGCACCGTTGAACATATTGCTTTGTTCGGCGGTAAAGGCGACCGCCTCCTCGCGTGTTTCGAATTCCGCATTTGGCAGGTCATCTTCAGCGGTTGCGAGTTTCACTAAGGGGTTGGCATCTTGCACGAAAACCGCATTGATGTGTCCCGGGGCACCAACCCGGGTGATTTCAACGCCGGGTATGACGATCAGAGGATGACCGCTGGCGGCTCGACGGGCTTCTTCAAAGGCGCGATTTCGGTCAGGGTTTGGGATGTCCGCGAGGTGAGGCTGAAACTCCAAATGCTCCGTAATGGCCATACCGTGAAGGCCATCACGCAGCGCTTCCGAGACTCTGACCGTTGGCCACACGTGGCCGTCTGAAAAGACGCTGTGCGTATGCAGATCGAGCACCAAGGTTTGGTAATCGGCTGTGTCGGGAAATTCAATATGCCGCTCAGGATTGGACTCGCCGCTGGCGGGGCCGTGGGCGAGGGCGCGATGAGCCGACAGCAAAATCAGCGCGGCAGTAAATACGAGCCGTTGCGCAATCGTTCTTTTGTGTGAGTGCTTTTTCGATGGTTGAGACGTCAATGCACCGCTCCTGGTTGTTGGGTTGGACGGATTTAGCTATGCAACTGTTTCACTGGTGCTAAACAGCTCATTCAAGTGAGCAGAATCCAGGGGCTGGGTCAGCTTCGATACGACGACCGTGGCAATTATCGAGACGATCTCGCCCATGACCGCGCAGGAGTAAGGGTTTGGACCTTCGCCTCGCAGCCAGGTGACAGCACCCTCCAGACCTACGCCAGTAAACCAAGCCGGCTCCAAGATCTGCGAGTGCAGTACGATGAACACACCGAATCCACTAAGCAGGCCCGCGTAGGCGCCTTTCAGCGTCACCCCAGACCACAGCGCCCCAAGCACCAGTGGTCCAGCGAAGGCCGCCATCATGCCGCCAACGCCAATCCAAACCACCAGGGACACGTTCACATCCATCAGCGACCAGGCCATGACCATACAAATTAACAGCACGGCTACCGTCGACCAGCGGCTAATCAATAGCACTCGTCGGTCTAGCTGCTCTTGGGGTAGATCTGGGTGCAGCTTCGGTGCCAGCGTTCGCCGATACAGATCGTTAGCTATGATCTGCGACGAAGAGACCACCAAGCCGTCGGCTGTACTCATGACCGCAGAAAGCACGCCGACGCCAATCAGCGCAGCAAGCCAGGTGGGAAAAAGTTCGATAAACAGTAAGGGCAGGGCTTGGTTTGGGTTGGCACCGGATGCATACAGAGCATCGCCAAAATAGACGCGAGCGAGCAGGCCGCCAAGGCCCAGTAAGCCTAGGGTTAGACCAAAGACTGCTGCCAGCTTAACGAACTGTAGCCGCGAACTGCCTGAATCCAATGCCCACAGCTTGTTGCCAAGGTGCGGCAGCAGACCCAAGGGCATATGCGCGAAGGCGATCACGAAGATTGACCACCAGGAATGAAAAAGCGGCGTGTTGGGGTTGGTCGCAGAGACCAAGTCCTCGTCCTGGGCCGCCAAATTATCGACCAGGCCGGAAAACCCGCCTTCGATACCCCAGCCAAAAGCGGTTAGCACAATGACCAAGACCGCCAGCAACAGCATCATGAAACCCTGAACGCCGTCCGTGAGGATGTCAGCGTGAGCACCGCCCAGCACCACATAGATCAGCAGAATAAGGGTGGTTATGCCAAGGGCCCACGCAGAGTCAAGGCCGAGCATGATTTCAAACATCACAATACCCGACACCAGTTGGCCCGCCAGGTAAAAGAACAAGACGAGGGAAATCAGTGAGACCATCAGCCGCATGGTGTCAGACTGATACCGATCGCCCAGGTACTCGGGAATAGAGCGGTTGCCAAAGCGGTTGCCAGAAGTGGCAACCAGGTGCATGGAAATTAAAATGCCGACATAGACCCCAACCGGATACAAAAAATGCATCCAAAGGGTAGAAAGGCCCCACTCATAGGACATGGCCGGGCTACCCAAAAAGGTCGCACCGCTGGCGGTGGACGCCGCAAAGGCCAAGGCGAGAAAAAACGGTCCGTAAGCACCGCGGGCCGTTGCAAAATCATCCGCATGCTTGATTTGGCGTTGGGCATAAATCCCAATGCCAACCATCAAACTCATGTAGCCAAACAAGAAAATCCAGGACCAAGTCACAAGGCTCATACAGCACCCCTCCCTCTCCGGACGAAACGTTAACCTGAAATGGTACAGGTTTGTGCAGTGGTCGAGCTTTTTTTGCAGATCGCGCCTGTTTCGCAGGAAGAGCATTGATGGTCGCTCAGCTGTTGATCGAACTGGCAGAAAGTGAGCGAAAGAATGCCCTTTTGTTTGCGCCGAGTGGACAACAACAATGCACCGCTAGAACCTAAAAACGATCGACTATTGCCGTGAATTTGGCCTTGAGACCGCTAAAATGTGGCGGCTTTCCTTTCAGCGTGAATTGGGAATACAGTAACATGACCGCTGGGGCGAGCTGAGCGAGCAACTGAATTACTCTCAACATTTTGATACCGCCCTATCGCGGGTGTCGATAGATGTGCCTACTAGCCAAATTGTGGGGTTGCTGACGCTGTCAGGCGGCGCGCTAGATCATCTGTTCGTGCACGTCGATTATCAGCGAGCGCTTATTGGCAAAAAACTGCTAGGCGACGCGAAAGCGCGCAGCCCTCACGGGCTGACCTTGTACACGTTTAAACGCAACACCGGC
>JAYYHB010000005.1:0-18149 GCA_036157095.1 Pseudomonadota bacterium | reverse complement strand
TTTCCTGACTTTGCCATTGGCGAATCCGAGTCATTCAAGGTGAGACTAACAACGCAGTATACAGTAGCTGATCGCAAGCCCGCTTACCCAACTGGTCAAGCTGAGTGATTTCGGTAGTACAATTGCTGCACACGACTGCAAAGGGCTTCCAATGGCGACACCTTCCAATTCTTCATCCGCTTCATCGCAACGGTGGTCGAGTCGCTGGCTTTTCGTGCTCGCCGCCGCAGGCTCTGCTGTTGGTCTTGGCAACATCTGGAAATTCCCCTACATCGCGGGCGAGAATGGCGGCGGCGCCTTCGTGCTGATTTACCTTGTCTGCATTGCCGCCGTGGGTATTCCCATCATGGTTAGCGAAGTGTTGATGGGGCGCCAGGGTCGGTCCAGTCCGATCCATACAATGCGCAAATTGGCCAAGGCATCGGGTCGCAGCGAGCGCTGGTCGATCTTGGGCTGGATGGGCGTACTCGCAGGATTTTTGATTCTCTCTTACTACGCCGTCATTGCCGGCTGGGCGGTGAGCTACGTCTGGGCTAGCGGCAGCGGCACCTTTGACGGGGCATCTGCGCAAGCTGTTGGCGCGCACTTTGACGCGTTCTTAACCAGCCCCGTGGAGCTGATTGCCTATCAGGCGGGTTTCATGATTCTGACCATTTGGATTGTCGGTCGCGGCGTAACGAAGGGGTTGGAAACAGCCATACGATGGTTTATGCCGCTGCTGTTTATGCTCCTTGTCGCGCTACTGGTTTATAGCGTTAACTCCGGCGGTTTTGCGCAAGGCTTTGCCTTCATGTTTGACATGAAGTGGGAAGCAGTCACGGCGGATTCTTGGTTGATTGCCATGGGCCAAGCGTTTTTTACCCTGAGTTTGGGTATGGGCACCATGATGGCTTACGGTGCCTATGTGCCACATGATGCCAATTTGGGCACGACGGTTGTGACCATTGCCGGACTCGATACCCTGATCGCCCTGGCAGCGGGACTTGCGATATTTCCGATCGTCTTTGCCAATGGTCTTGAGGTTGCCCAAGGCCCCGGGCTTACATTTGTGACCCTGCCTCTGGCCTTCGGCCAAATGCCCTTGGGCGGTCTCTTTGGGGCCTTGTTCTTTTTGTTGCTGAGCTTTGCGGCGATTACATCTGCCATCTCGTTGACCGAACCCGCTTTGGCGTATCTGGTTGAGGAGTACAACGCTAAGCGTCAGCGGGTTGCTACCTCCCTCGGCGTGATTTGTTGGGTGCTGGGTTTGGGGACTGTCTTTTCGTTCAATAGTTGGAGTGATATCACCTTTGTCGGAGGGCTAACTTTTTTCGATTCGGTGGATTACTTTTCACAAAACATCTTGCTGCCGCTGGGCGGCATGCTACTCACGATCTTCGCGATATGGATGCTCCCCAAGGGCATGGTGGATCAGCAGCTTGGAATTGACAGCCCAATACTCAGTCTGGCATGGCGTTTGGTTGCGGGTATTATCGCCCCGCTTGGCGTCTTGGCGGTATTCCTCAGCACCATATGGCCTTTGTTGTCTGGTCTTTGGCAGTGATCGAGATTGCTCGTTCGTGTTTGCTGCTGGTGCCTGCTTCTGTCGCTTACTCGGTGGTCGCCGACGTTGAGGGTTATCCTAAATTCTTACCCGCCTGCGAGAGCGTTATGGTCCTGAGTCGGAGCGAAGACGCCCATGGCCTTGAGTGCGTTGAAGCCAGAGTCGTAGCTAGTAAGGCTGGTGCCAACTTTGAACTAGTGACCCGAAATACGGGGCTGCTTAACGAGTCGATAGGCGTCTCATTGGTGGAAGGGCCATTCGAAGCGCTCCAGGGAGAATGGCGCTTCAAAGCCTTGGGTGAGGCGGGTTGCCGGGTCGACTTTAGCCTCACCTTTGTTGCCAATAAACTGCTTTCGAGACTCATTAATCCAATTGCGCATTCCGTTGCCGATCGCCTTGTTGATGCATTCAGTCATCAGATAACGCAAACGGCAGATCCGGGCTAGATGCTTTGACTCACATCACGGTAACAGCAGTCTACGCAACCCCAGATAGGCAATCCCAAGTAACGTTGAGTCTGAGCGACGGAGCGACGTTAGCTGACGCGATTACTGCTATGTATGCTCTACCAGATTGCGAAAAATGGTGTATTGATGCTGGGTCTCTAGGTGTGTTCGGTAAAATCAGACCACTTCAGTGGGTGCTTACCGAGGGTGACCGCGTGGAATGTTATCGACCGCTAGAAGCGGATCCAAAAACCGCGCGACGGCTGCGGGCTACCGCGCAAAAACATGCGAGCCGATAGAGCGGAGACGCCTTCTTTCGTTTTCTAGTGTCCTCCTGCGTCTCTCTCGCCTTGGAACTAGCTATCGGTTTTCGCGGCATTCTCGCTGCCGGCACCAGCAGCGTCGGGGTCAGCGGCCGCGTCTTGGGGTAGATAATCGCCGGTAATCGTCGCCAGGGTGTCGTCTTTGAAGGTGAGCACCATTTTAAAATTTTGAATGAAATAGTCGGGCACTTCTAAGGTGTAGACATATACCCACTGGTCCTGTTCGAAGGGGTCGGCCAGTACAGGTTTGCCCATGACGAATTCCACTTGATTGCGGGTCATGCCAGGTTTCAAGCGATCTACCATTTCTTGGGTAATCACATTGCCCTGTTGAACCGACAGCTTGTACACCCGAGGAATCTTCAGTTCGGGCAATTTAAGTTGCGACAAGCTGCAACCGCCAAGGATGAAGGCCAAAAACGCGACGTAAAAATATTTCATGGCGGCGATGTTAAAGGCTCGTTGGGTTCAGCACCATCAGTTATCGCAGCCTCTTGGCCGCGCGCCGACATCGCTGCCGCTACTTGGTTGCCGTGTTCGCCTCATCGAGCAGGGTTTGGGCATAGTTCCGAGTTTTATCGGTAACGTTGGCGCCGGCCAGCATGCGTGCTAACTCTTCGACGCGCTGCTCAAAATTTAAGGCGATTATGTCTGTCTCAGCTTCTCGTTTAACGACGCGCATATGATTGTGAGAACGCGCGGCCACCTGTGGCGCGTGAGTGACGCAGATTACTTGGCTGCGTTCGGCAAGGTCTCGCAATATGCGCCCTATCGTATCTGCTGTGGTGCCTCCTACACCCACATCGGCTTCATCCAAAATTAGGCACGGTAGTTGGCTTCGCTGAGCAGCAACAATCTGAATAGCCAGATTTATGCGGGTTTGTTCGCCACCAGATGCGATCCGGTTCAAAGGTCCGGCGTCGAAATGTTTATTGGTGCGCACATAAAATTCGATCTGCTCTAATCCGTGCTCGCTTTGTTGGGAATGAAATACAACGCTGAGCTCACCCTCCTTGATGCCCAGCGCGTGCATCTGTTCGTCTACTGCAGATCCGAACGACTTTGCTTTTTTTGCTCGTAGACTCGAAAGCTTTTTGGCCTGGTCCTCGAAGGCACTCTGTTGCTCGGCTTCTTGCGCTGTCAGTTGCTCGAGGCTGCTGCGATTAGAGGCTATGGCGTCAATTTCTCTGCGCAAGGACTGTGCGTGTTCTGCTAGCCGCTCAGGCTGCACTCTGTGCTTGCGAGCGAGGTCGTAAATTTGCTCAAGCCTCGCCTCAGTGTCTGCAAGCGTTTGCGGATCGACGATAACCTGCTCGGCATAGTGGCGTAGATCCCTGTTCGCATCATCGATTAGGGTAAGGGCCGAGTTCAGGGTCTCGGCCCCGGCACCCAGTGCCGCGTGATTGTCGTCAATACCTTCGAGCATCTTGGACGCCAGTCGCAGGTCGTCAATGTTCTCAATGCTGGCTTGAACTTGAGCAAGCTCAGCCAAAATGCTCTGCGCTTGGGATAGGCGTTTGTGCTCGATTTCCAGGTTGGTTAGTTCGCCTTCGACGAGGCTGACGGCGTCAAACTCCTCGATTTGGTAGCTCAGCAAATTTTTGCGATCTTCTTGGTCTGCTATCGCGCTCTGCAGTCGCGCAATTTCTGCCGCGGTACTCTGCCAGGCACGCCAAAGTTTGCTGACTTTTTCGGCCAGTGGCTTCGCTTCTGCGTACTCGTCTAACATGCGGCGCTGCACATTCCTATCGCTCAGGCGCTGGTGCTGATCTTGATCCTGAATATCGACCAAATGCTCGGTGGCTCCCTTCAGATAATTCACCGTGACCGGTACGTTATTGATAAAAGCTCTGGATCGGCCCTCTGTGCTCACGAGGCGCCTTACCAGGCAGCAGACGTCATCGGCCTCGATCAGTTCGTCCGTTAAAAGTTTTTGGTGTAACGCGGAGTCTTTGCGCAGGGTAAATTCCGCGCTCACATCGGCCTTGTCGGCGCCGGGTCGGACAATGTCGGTTCGTGCCCGCTCACCCATCAATAGCCCCAATGCCCCAAGCAAAATCGATTTGCCTGCGCCAGATTCGCCCGTAATACCGGTCAAACCCGGTGCAAAATCGATGTCCAGATGATCGACCAAGACATAGTTGCGAATGGTGAGTTGATTAAGCATGAGAGGCGATGGTTGATTTGGGTAAGTGAAGAGATTAACACCGAATGGCATGGCCGCGCCCTAGGCTAGTGCAGACCCAGGTCGGTTTCAGGTTTTGGTCTTAGAATCCGCGCTTGATGGAACGCATACCTTGTATAAGATCGAAGGTTAGGTTGCGCAAACCAAGCCTGTATCGGCAGATCCCCCAGACGAGCTGAACTCCAATGTCCGACAGCAATAGAAATAAAGCCTTTGATGGCGAGGTTGACCCTCGAGCGCAACAGCTTTTGAAGCTGTTAGTTGAGCACTACATTTCTGATGGCACGCCGGTAGCGTCTAAAGCCCTGGCCATGCTGCCTCAGGTTGGTGTTTCCTCGGCGACGGTGCGCAATGTGATGGGAGACCTGGAGGCACTGGGGTTAGTACGTTCACCCCATACGTCAGCAGGCAAGTTGCCGACGCACCTTGGGCTTCGATTTTTTGTCGATACCCTGCTCAGTGTGGAGCCTTGGCAGCAGGATCAGATAGAAGAGTTGCAAAGCGAGTTGAACCCAAACATGACGCCGAGCGAGCTGCTGGCGACGGCCTCGGACATGCTCTCGCAGTTTACCCAGATGACGTGCCTGATCACGACACCCAGAAAAAATCAGGTCAACCTGCGACAACTGGAATTCCTGCGTTTAGACGAGCACCGAATTTTGGTCATATTGGTGCTGGACGACAGAGAGGTTCAAAACCGTGTCATCCACGTCGACGAGCCTTTCTCAGATAACGAACTTGCCCAAGCCGCCGCCCTAATCAACCGGGAGTTTGGCGGTAGACCTTTGATAGAAGTGCGGCAGTCGGTGATTGGCAGCATGCGCGAGGATAAGGAACAGATGGACGCGCTAATGCAGAGGGCACTCGATATCGCCGCTCGAGCGATGCCGGGACAGGAGGAAGAGGGCCAGGAACTATTGGTCAGCGGTGAGAGACGTCTGCTGGATTTCACGGCAGACACCTCGGTGGTCAAGAGCTTGTTCGATGCTATTTCTAAAAAGGGCCGGGTGCTGACGCTGCTCGACCAATGTCTTGAAAGCACCGGTGTGCAGCTCTTCATAGGCAAAGAATCTGGATATCGTCCCTTGGGCGAAATGTCGCTAGTGACCTCATCCTATCGGGTGAATGGAGAACTGGCTGGTGTGCTTGGCGTGATCGGTCCTACCCGCATGGACTACAAGGATGTGATCCCTGTCGTAGATGTAACCGCCAAGGTTCTTAGCGCGGCCATGCGCAACGGGTTCTGAATTTCCCCCACTGAAATTGCCGCTTAAGGCTTGTTTTCTCGCTTGCGGGCCTCATATAGCGCCTGCAAGGGTGACAGAGGAGCAGTCATGGCGAACAATTCAACGGATGAGCCTATATCTGAAGAGCTGGATTCAGATGCCGCAGAAGAAAGTAGCGACGATCGACAATCGCAGTCCGATGCGCCGGAGGAAGCCAAAGGCCAAAGCAAAGCTGAGGAAGGTCAGGCGGATGCAGCGGACAGCGGTGCCCAGGACGACACAAGCGAAGAGCTCACCAAGGCCAAAGACCAGCTTCTGCGCACCGTTGCCGAGATGGAAAATGTGCGCCGACGCGCGCAGCGCGACGTTGAAAACGCGCATAAATTTGCGGTAGAGAAACTGCTGAGTGATTTATTGCCAGTAGTCGATAGCCTCGAGAAGGCAGAAGAGGCTGCCAAAACCACAGACAACGCAGACAGTATGGCCGAGGGTATAAGCCTTTCACTCAAACTATTCGTTAGTACGCTGGAGAAGTCGGGAATCGCCATTGTCGATCCCTTGGGCGAACCCTTTGATCCGCAATTACATGAAGCCATGGCGATGGTGCCCAACCCGGATGCGGAACCGAATTCGGTAATGGATGTGATGCAGCGAGGTTATACCCTGAATGGCCGGCTGGTGCGCGCTGCTAAGGTTGTCGTGGTCAAGGGCGAGTAGCCAACGCCTTGCACATTTACTTCAGCCAAGGGCCTTGAAGAAATTCGGTTAGACCAAACATAGACGGCTACAGTGATCATAGCTGGAACGTAATTTTTATCGAGTTGGGGCATACGAGAGATGCCCCAATACGTGGCAACCCACGTATAGAAGCGGAGAAGAAAATGGGAAAGATCATCGGCATAGACTTGGGTACCACCAACTCATGTGTATCGGTTTTGGATGGCGGCGACGCTCGAGTCATTGAGAACTCGGAAGGCGATCGAACTACGCCCTCCATAATCGCCTACACCGAAGGCGGTGAGATTTTAGTTGGGCAAAACGCGAAGCGTCAGGCAGTGACTAACCCAAACAACACCGTGTTTGCGGTGAAGCGGCTAATCGGTCGCAAGTTCAAAGACGATGTCGTACAAAAAGATATCAAAATGGTGCCCTACAAAATCGCCGCGGCCGCAAACGGTGATGCTTGGATTGACATCAATGATGAGCAGTTAGCGCCACCGCAGATTTCTGCGGAAATTCTTCAGAAGATGAAGAAAACTGCAGAAGAGTACTTAGGAGAAGACGTCAGCGAAGCGGTAATCACCGTTCCTGCCTATTTCAATGATTCCCAGCGTCAAGCGACAAAGGATGCGGGTAGAATCGCTGGCCTCGACGTCAAACGCATTATTAACGAACCTACCGCCGCAGCCTTGGCCTATGGCTTAGACAAGAACCGCGGTGACGCAAAGATTGCAGTTTATGACTTAGGTGGAGGCACCTTTGACGTGTCCATCATCGAGATCGCCGAAGTGGATGGCGAGCACCAATTCGAGGTGCTGTCGACCAACGGTGACACTTTTTTAGGCGGTGAGGACTTTGACTTAAAGATCATCGACTTTTTAGCCGATGAGTTTCAAAAAGAGAACGGTGTTGACCTCCATAACGACCCGCTGGCATTACAGCGACTGAAAGAGGCGTCTGAGAAAGCCAAAATCGAGCTGTCTAACAGTCAGCAAACCGAAGTGAATCTGCCCTACATTACCGCAGATCAGACGGGTCCTAAGCACCTAGTCACTAAGTTGACGCGTTCAAAGCTTGAGTCGCTGGTGGGTGATTTGGTCAGTCGCACCATCGACCCCTGCCGTATTGCTCTGAAGGATGCAGACCTCAGTATCGACGATATTGACGACGTTATCTTGGTCGGCGGTCAAACCCGTATGCCATTGGTGCAGGATCAAGTGAAGGGTTTTTTCAAAAAAGACGCCAAACGTGATGTGAATCCCGATGAGGCGGTTGCCATGGGGGCGGCCATTCAGGCAGCGGTATTGGCGGGAGACGTTAAGGATGTACTGCTCCTAGACGTAAGCCCACTGTCCTTGGGTATTGAGACCATGGGGCAGGTGATGAGTGTGCTGATCGAAAAGAACACGACGATACCGACAAAGAAGACTCAAGTGTTTTCAACGGCCGACGACAATCAAACAGCGGTAACGATTCATGTCCTACAAGGGGAGCGCAAGCAAGCGGGCCAGAACAAATCCCTCGGGCGTTTCGACCTTTCAGATATACCTCCTGCACCGCGGGGAATGCCCCAGATCGAGGTGGCCTTCGACATTGATGCCAACGGTATTTTGAATGTGTCTGCCAAGGACAAAGCGACGGGCAAGGAGCAGTCCATTGTCATAAAGGCCTCAAGCGGTCTTTCTGACGAGGAGATCGAGCAGATGATTCGCGATGCAGAGGCCCATTCCGAGGAGGATAAAAAGTTTGAAGAAATGGTCACCCTGCGCAATCAGGCTGATGGTTTGATACACGGTGCCCGCAAGGCCGTGGAAGATGCCGGCGATAAAGCCACAGACGAAGAAAGGACGGCCATCGAGACCGCAGCTTCAGAGTTAGAAGAGGCCCTAAAGAGCGAAGACAAGGACACGATAGAGGACAAAATGAAGGTCTTGTCAGAGGCTTCAGCTGGACTGGCGCAAAAGATGTACGCTGAACAGGCGCAAGCAGCCGGCGAGACGGACCAAGACGCAGCAGAGGGTGATGCTGTTGAAGCGGAATTCGAAGAAGTAAAAGACGACAAAGAACAAAAGCAGTAACCGCTACAATTTGGACACCTAGTCCCAGAGCCACCCGCGGGTGGCTTTTGTCGTAACGCCAGATCGCCCAGCGAGTTGGGCCGCAACGCCGGTCTGAAAAGCGATTAAAGGAAGAACATGGCAAAAAGAGATTATTACGAAGTCTTGGGCGTTGGCCGAAACGTCTCCGACGGTGACCTTAAAAAGGCTTACCGCCGGATCGCCATGAAGCTTCACCCTGATCGCAATCCCGGTGATACCGCCGCTGAGGAACAGTTCAAAGAAGCGAACGAAGCCTACGAGGCACTAAGCGATCCGGAAAAGCGTCAAGTCTACGATCAATATGGCCACGATGGCCTAGACCCAAATAGTGGTGCAGGAAAAGGTGCCGGAGGCTTTGGCGATATTTTTGGCGATGTATTCGGCGACATTTTTGGTGGCGGGCGCGGAGGTCGTGGTGGACCCGCTCGCGGCTCCGATTTGCGTTACAACATGTCGTTAACCCTGGAGCAGGCGGTTAACGGTGACTCCGTTGAAATTCGCATTCCTGTACTTGCAGGTTGCGACGATTGCGGCGGTTCTGGCGCAAAGCCTGGCACCGCCGCAAGTGCCTGCCCTGACTGTAATGGCGCAGGGCAAGTTCGAGTGTCCCAGGGGTTTTTCTCGTTACAGCAAACCTGCCCTCGTTGCCGCGGCCGAGGAGAAATTATAGCAGACCCTTGCAATGCCTGTGCGGGTGCAGGCCGAGTCGAAAGACATAAGACCCTGTCGGTAAAGGTGCCAGCCGGAGTCGACGTGGGTGATCGAATACGCTTGTCCGGCGAGGGTGAGGCGGGTCCCAATGGCGGCCCCGCCGGGGATCTGTATGTGCAAATCGACGTGCAGGCCCATCCAATTTTTCAGCGTGACGGTCGACATTTGCACTGCGAAGTGCCGATATCCTTTGCTGACGCGGCGCTTGGCGGCGAACTCGAAGTTCCTACCTTGAACGGCAGGGTCAAACTCAAAGTTCCGGGAGAAACTCAGACAGGCAAGGTGTTCCGTTTGCGTGGGAAAGGTGTCACCCAAGTTAGGGGCAGCGGCGTAGGCGATTTGCTCTGCCGCGTCATTGTCGAAACGCCGGTTAAGCTCACGGACGAGCAGCAACAGCTGCTACAGGATCTGAAAACGTCCTTGGAATCCAATAGCAAACACTCCCCCAGAGGTAAGAGCTGGTTCGATGGTGTAAAAAGCTTTTTCGACGAACTCAAATCCTAGCGCGCTCTTAGCGGTGGCTCTTAGCTTGCTTAGAGCTATCTTGGACGCTATGCGACCCGAGAAAAGAAAACAGGCAGAGATATGATTCGAGTGGCAGTAGCCGGTGCGGACGGACGCATGGGTAAAACCTTAATACAGGCTATCAGCGAGAGCGACGACTTAACGCTAAACGCAGGGTTTGAACATGCAGATCATCCAAGGCTTGGGGAGGACCTTGGAGTACTTTGTGGCCTCGGCCCACTCGGTGTGGGCCTAAGCAGCGACCCGCAATCTCAAGCCGACGACTTCGATGTCGTGATCGATTTTACTATTCCAAGCGCCACTCTAGCCCTAGCACGGGTTTGCTCTGAAAATGGCAATGCTATGGTCGTCGGCACGACAGGATTTAACGAACAACAATCCAGTGCCCTAGAGGAGTATTCCCAAAAAACAGCCATATTCGTCTCACCCAATATGAGTATAGGGGTTAATTTGTCGATGAAGCTAATCGAAATTGCCGCAAAGGCCTTGGGTGATGGGGTTGATGTAGAAGTCATTGAGGCCCACCACAAGCACAAGATTGATGCGCCCTCTGGTACTGCGGTAAGGATCGGCGAAGTGCTTGCCACGTCGCTGAACCGAAGTCTGGCGAGCGATGCGGTCTACCACAGGCAGGGCATTACCGGGGCACGAGACCCGAACGCTATCGGCTTTTCGACCATTCGCGGCGGCGATATCGTCGGCGAACACACGGTTTTATTTGCGGGTGAGGGAGAGCGGTTAGAAATCACCCATCGCGCCACTAGTCGCAACAATTTCGCCCAAGGTGCGCTGCGTGCAGTCGCACTGGTGGCCAATGCCGCACCGGGCTGGTACGACATGGATGATTTGTTGGGTATCTAGTTGTTCATGGCAGTAATCGTGTAGGTCATCAATCTATACAGATTTTTGCTGATTTTTGACCAGGCTCTCCGTAAACTCACTGCCTAACCCGCTGATAGGACGTCAGCACTCTTGCACACTCGCTGACGCTCTTTAAGCGTATGGCAGGGGCCCCTTGGCCTGCGTCCTTAGTCAGTCGTCCGCGAATGAACGATGAGGCTGGGTTAGGCGTGACAAAATACTGAGCTTCGGTGATGGTTTTGCACAGGTGACGGAACAGAAAAAGGGATTCTTGTTGAGACCTGCCCTACTAGTGCTCGAAGACGGAAGCGTATTCCACGGTAAATCCATCGGTGCGGAGGGCCAGACTGTTGGTGAGGTGGTTTTCAATACCGCCATGACGGGCTATCAAGAAATCCTCACGGACCCTTCCTATTGCCGGCAAATGGTGACGCTGACTTATCCCCAAATTGGTAACACGGGCGTGACGCCTGAGGATGAAGAATCGGATCAGATCTGGGCGTCCGGCCTGATTATTCGGCAAGTGCCCCGTCGAGTCAGCAGCTGGCGGCAGCGCGGATCGCTTCAGGATTATCTTGTTAGCCACAAAACTGTCGCCATAGCCGATGTTGACACTAGGCGTCTGACACGATTGCTGCGAGAAAAAGGCGCATTGGCCGGCTGTATTCTGACGGGCGAAACTTCCTTATCAGCGGAAGGCGAACAACAGGCCCTGCAGGCGGCTCGAGGGTTTGCAGGTCTGTCCGGCATGGACCTTGCCAAGGAAGTGACGGGCAATCAGCGCAGATGGACACAAACATGCTGGTCGCTCCAAGAGGGCTATGGCGAGCAGAGTGAGGCAACGTATAACGTGGTAGCCTACGACTTCGGCGTGAAGCGCAATATCTTGCGTCTGTTAGCCAGCAAAGGCTGCGATCTCACCATTGTTCCGGCACAAACGCCTGCGGAAGACGTGCTGGCAATGAATCCGGACGGAATCTTTCTGTCAAATGGCCCAGGCGACCCTGAACCATGTGCCTATGCCATCGCGGCAATTCGCGAGTTCCTTCAGAGTGATATACCTCTTTTTGGCATCTGTTTGGGTCACCAGCTCTTGGCCCTAGCGAGCGGCGGCCAAACGGAAAAAATGACCCACGGACATCATGGCGCCAACCACCCCGTAAAAGATCTCGATAGCGGTGAGGTAGTCATTACAAGCCAGAACCATGGTTTTGCTGTCGATGAGGCCAGCTTACCCTCGCACTTAAAGTGCACGCACAAGTCGCTGTTCGATGGCACGGTGCAGGGCGTGCGACATCTCGATCATCCCGCGTTTGGATTCCAGGGGCACCCCGAGGCGAGTCCCGGACCCCAGGACTGTGAATACTTGTTCGACCATTTCACTAACTTAATGTTCGAGCGCCAGGAATAGATAGCTAAATGCCAAAACGTACTGATATTGAATCGATACTGATCCTCGGGGCAGGCCCCATCGTTATCGGCCAAGCCTGTGAGTTTGATTATTCCGGGGCTCAAGCCTGTAAAGCGCTGAAAGATGAGGGGTACCGAGTGGTTCTGGTGAATTCCAACCCGGCCACCATTATGACGGATCCCTCCATGGCGGATTCGACCTATGTGGAACCCGTCGAATGGCGCACGGTGAGCCGAATCATCGAACGAGAACGCCCCGACGCTCTCTTACCAACCATGGGCGGTCAGACAGCATTGAATTGTGCCCTCGATCTGGTTAGCGAGGGGGTGCTTGAGCGCTTTGGTGTACAAATGATCGGCGCCAGCCAAGACGCCATCGACAAGGCTGAGGATCGAGAGCGTTTTGATAAAGCAATGAAGTCCATTGGGCTGGAGACCCCCCGCTCGGCAATCGCCCACAGCATGGAAGAGGCCATTCAAGTGCAAAGTCAGCTGGGTTACCCGTGCGTCATTCGCCCCTCGTTCACCTTAGGTGGTAGCGGGGGAGGAGTTGCCTACAACAAGCAAGAATTCGAAGAAATTTGTCATCGAGGTCTAGAACTTTCCCCCACCAGCGAACTGCTGATTGATGAGTCGCTGCTGGGCTGGAAAGAGTTCGAGATGGAGGTGGTGCGAGACAAAAGAGACAATTGCATCATTGTCTGCGCCATTGAAAACGTCGACCCGATGGGCGTTCACACAGGTGACAGCATTACCGTCGCGCCGGCGCAAACGCTGACGGATAAGGAATATCAAATTCTGCGTAACGCATCGATCGCCGTACTTCGCGAAATCGGTGTTGAGACTGGCGGATCGAATGTTCAGTTTGGCATTAACCCAGACGATGGTCGGGTGGTGGTGATTGAAATGAACCCCCGCGTATCGCGCTCTTCGGCTTTAGCCTCGAAGGCGACGGGATTCCCGATTGCGAAAATCGCCGCAAAACTCGCGGTGGGTTACACCCTTGACGAACTGGAGAACGACATAACCGGCGGAGTTACGCCGGCCTCCTTTGAACCCAGCATTGACTATGTTGTCACCAAGATACCCCGATTTACCTTTGAAAAATTCCCCCAAGCAGACGCTAGGTTAACAACGCAGATGAAGTCTGTTGGTGAAGTGATGGCCATAGGCTGCACGTTCCAGGAATCTTTACAAAAGGCACTAAGAGGTCTGGAAATCGGCATGGTGGGTTTCGATCCGGTGCTTGATACAAAGGATTCCGAATGGCGCAGCGTGTTGAAGAGAGAATTGGCCACACCGAGCACATTAAGACTCTGGCATGTGGCTGATGCTTTTCGCGTGGGATTTACGCTGGAGGATATATTCGAGCTGACCAAGATCGACCCTTGGTTTTTGGCAGAGATCGAGGACATCGTTGCCGAAGAATCGCTCCTTAGCGAACAATCCTATACCGACCTCGGCGAGCAGGCATGGCGACGGGCGAAGCGAAAGGGGTTCTCTGATGCTCGACTGGCGCAACTGCTGGGATGCCCAGAAGCACAGGTTCGCAACTCCCGTGAAGCAGTAAATGTTAAACCCGCGTACCGCCGAGTAGATACCTGCGCAGCAGAGTTTCCTGCTAACAGCGCCTATATGTACTCAACCTACGAAGAAGAGTGCGAAGCGCACCCAACGGACCGACAAAAGATTATGGTGTTGGGTGGCGGGCCTAACCGCATTGGCCAAGGAATTGAGTTTGACTATTGCTGTGTGCATGCAGCAATTGCGATGCGCGAAGACGGTTATGAAACCATCATGGTGAACTGCAATCCGGAAACAGTCTCCACCGACTATGACACGTCGGACCGTTTGTACTTTGAGCCTGTGACCCTAGAGAATGTCCTTGCTATTGTCGACGTGGAAAGGCCTAACGGGGTTATTGTGCAGTTTGGCGGTCAGACACCACTCAAGCTTGCAGATGATCTGGCCCGTCTCGGCGTGCCGATTATCGGCACCAGTCCGGATGCCATCGATCGAGCGGAAGATCGAGAGCGCTTTCAGCAGTTGGTTGAAAAACTGGGCTTACGCCAACCATCAAACCGCGTGGCTTCCAATGCCGAGCAGGGTGTGCAGCGCGCTGAGGAGATAGGTTATCCGCTCATTGTCCGGCCTTCCTACGTGCTGGGTGGGCGCGCTATGGAGTTGGTCTATAACGAGGACGAGCTGCGCCAATACATGCAAAGCGCAGTTGACGTTTCCAATGATTCACCCGTCTTGCTGGATTGTTTTTTAGATCAAGCGGTAGAAGTGGATGTGGATGCGGTGTCTGACGGAGAGCAAGTCGTCATCGGCGGTATCATGCAACATATCGAGCAAGCCGGCGTACACTCTGGCGATTCCGCATGCTCTTTACCACCCTATAACCTGCCCATGGCCATTCAAGACTGCATTCGCGAACAAGTTAAGGCGCTGGCGCTTGAACTCAACGTGATCGGTTTGATGAACGTTCAAATGGCAGTGCAGGGTGAGGACGTATTTGTGCTCGAGGTCAATCCACGGGCCTCCCGCACCGTACCCTTCGTCTCTAAGTGCATTGGTCACTCACTGGCGAAAATTGCTGCGCGCTGTATGGCCGGTAAAAAATTGTCTGAACTTGGCTTTACCGACGAGGTCATACCCAAGTTCGTACACGTAAAAGAGTCAGTCTTCCCTTTCAATAAATTTATTGGTGTTGACCCTATTTTAGGTCCTGAGATGAAATCTACTGGTGAAGTCATGGGTGTGGGTGAGACCTTTGGGGAAGCATTTTCAAAAGCCTCACTCGGAGCCGGTGAGCGTCTGCCCCAGCGGGGGCGAGCTTTTATGAGCGTCAAAGACTCGGACAAAAACGGTGCGATTAAAGTAGGCCGCAGCTTGATCGATCTTGGATTCAAATTGGTCGCGACCCGCGGTACTGCCCGTGAATTGCTCAATGCTGGTCTGAAATGTGAGCAAGTAGATAAGGTAAATGAAGGCCGTCCTGACGTATCGGATATGCTCAAGAACGAGCAAATTGATTTGATCATCAACACCACGGAGGGCCGACAGTCCATCGCCGACTCAGCAATCATACGACGCTTGGCGCTGCTCAATAAGGTCTGCTACACGACCACGTTGACTGGTGGTGAGGCGTTTTGTATTGCGATCCGACAAGGCATTGGGAATCAGGTCACCAGTCTTCAGCAACTGCACAGTGCGCTAGGGCACTAGAGGATCTTTTATGCCAAATCCGATGACAGTTAAGGGCGCTGAGGATCTGCGTGAAGAGGTCGCGTACCGCAAGGGGGCGCTACGACAAGAAATTTCTGAGGCGATCGCCGAGGCTAGGGCCCATGGCGACCTAAAAGAAAATGCGGAGTATCACGCGGCGAGAGAACAGCAGAGTTTTAACGAGGGTCGAATTCAAGAAATTGAGTCGCGTCTGGCTGACGCTCAGATCATTGATGTCAGTAAAATCGCGCCTACAGGGAAGGTGATTTTTGGAACCACCGTGACCCTAGTCGCTTGCGACACGCAAGAGACGATTCGTTATCACATCGTCGGTGAGGACGAGGCAGATGTTAAGCAAAACAAAATATCGATACTTTCACCCATTGCACGAGCCTTGATCGGCAAGATGGAGGACGACGTCGTGAACGTGGTGACCCCGGGCGGCGAGCGCGATTTTGAGGTTTCGACGGTGGAGCATCTGGGTTAAGTTCTCCGGGATTCAGCCTTCTGCCCGATGCTGAAAACCCTGTTGGCCGTGATTCTGCTGGTCTGGATCCGGCTGGTCTAGATGTTACCCGTCCAAGTACCTAGAGATATTGGATAACTTAGGGTTGGCCTTGGGATTGTGGCGATATAGCACCGCTACTTTGCCGATCTGCTGTAAGACGGTCGAAGACGTTGACCGGGCCAAGGCGGTTGCGATAGCGCCACGACTTTTACGATCCGGGCTTAACACTTTGACTTTGATCAACTCGTGATCGCTCAGTGCACGCTCTGTTTCTTCGATAATGCCATCAGTAACCCCACGCTCGCTAACGGCGACAACGGGATCTAGGTGGTGGGCAACGCTGCGTAGCGACTTCTTTAGTTGGGTGTTCAAATCGGGTGTACGCATTGGGGTATCCTACCGGCAGCAGCTGGCAAACTGCCAGCAAACATTAACAGCAAATCGGAATCGGTAATGGCCAAGCGCAGTAAGTCAAGTGAGCGTTGGTTGAAGCGCCAGCGCAAAGACTACTTCGTGCGACAAGCGCGAGAAGGCGGCCAAATCTCGCGAGCGCACTACAAACTTGAGCAGATCGATCAGCGCTATCGAATTATAAGACCCGGCCAACGCGTGCTGGAACTTGGCGCGGCCCCGGGTGGTTGGACACACTACCTTGAAAACAAATTGCATGGCGGAATACTGATTGCCATCGACCCCCTTCCGATCACCTGCAGTCAGAACACTCAGATTATTGAGGGCATGGCGGGAGATGAGGCTGTTGATATAGAAATCGCTGATATATTAGACGGAGCGCAACTCGACCTTGTTTTATCGGATATGGCCCCCAACATTTCGGGAGTACGAGCCGTAGATCAGGCGCGAGCGATAGACCTGGCAGATATTTGCTTAGATTACTGCCAACGTTGGTTGCGTCCTGGGGGCGCGATGACGATTAAGTCCTTTCAGGGAGAAGGCTTCGATGCGTGGGTTGCTTTGCTCAAAACGTCTTTTGACAAGGTTAATGTGACCAAGCCAAAAGCGTCGCGATCCGACTCCAGAGAGGTGTTTGTTGTTGCCCTTGGTTTCGGTGATTAGATCTTGGTTAGGTAATCGGGCCTCAGCGGGCTTGGATATTCCTTCGCAGCGTGAAGATCTCGTGTAACCTGGGGACGGAGACATGAACGTTAGGAACGTAGCAGCGATGGCAGGATCGCAAACCAAAATATAGATAGCGCGCACAGTCGACCTATCGTGTTATTAGTAAAAGTTTTGCAGGGTTATTGCTCTTTGGTGCAATTTCTCAAAAATCGAACGAGGAAATTCCGGTGTCGGATATGGGAAAAAATGTAGTTCTCTGGTTGGTGATCTTGGCCGTTCTCTTAACAGTCTTCAGCAACTTTAATGTCGATTCGCAGAATCCACCGGTGAAGTACTCGGAGTTCTTGCGCTCGGTGGAGCAAGGCCAAGTTAACGAGGTGACGATTCAGGGCAATCGCATATATGCCACAGATCGCACAGGTGGCCGCTATACCGTCACCGGATTCGACAATGATCCTGGGCTTGTAAGCGAACTCCGTGATCGGGGAATTGACTTCCAGTTCTTGGAAGAGGAAGGCCAAAGCGTCTGGACCCAGCTGCTATTGGCGAGTTTCCCAATCTTAATCATCTTAGCCGTCGCCATGTTTTTTATGCGCCAGATGCAGGGTGGCAGTGGAGGCCGCGGCGGCCCGATGTCGTTTGGTCGAAGCAAGGCAAAGCTGCTGTCAGAAGATCAAATTCAAACCACTTTCGCCGATGTTGCCGGCGTTGATGAGGCAAAAGAAGACGTTCAGGAACTCGTGGAGTTTTTGCGAGATCCCGGCAAGTTTCAGCGCTTGGGTGGGCACATCCCTCGCGGTGTACTGATGGTCGGACAGCCTGGCACGGGCAAAACGCTACTGGCCAAGGCAATTGCAGGTGAAGCCAAAGTGCCGTTCTTCTCAATCTCTGGCTCTGACTTTGTCGAGATGTTTGTCGGGGTTGGTGCGTCACGCGTTCGCGATATGTTTGAACAAGCGAAAAAGCAGGCTCCCTGCATCATCTTCATCGACGAAATTGATGCGGTGGGTCGGCATCGCGGTGCGGGCCTTGGTGGCGGCCATGACGAGCGGGAACAAACACTAAACCAGCTGCTGGTTGAAATGGATGGTTTTGAAGGCAACGACGGCATCATTGTTATTGCAGCAACGAACCGTCCCGACGTCTTGGACCCTGCGCTATTGCGTCCCGGTCGTTTTGACCGTCAGGTAGTTGTTGGACTGCCTGACATTCGAGGCAGAGAGCAAATAACCAAGGTACATATGCGTAAAGTGCCTGTGGCGGACGATGTCGACGCGAGCATTA
>JAYYHB010000004.1:0-7426 GCA_036157095.1 Pseudomonadota bacterium | reverse complement strand
TGCAACGACTCAACCTGTACCCAGGAGTCCAGATTCGGACCTGCGCCGCTCCTTGGCGGATCCAGTATCAATGCCTTGGGCGTAGCCTCAAGCTTAGACCAAATAGCATGTCCTTTGCCCGCATCCCCATAAAGGTCCGCCGCAAAAAATCGGCAATCGCTTGCCAACGCATTATCGCCAGCATTGGCCTTAGCTCGTTCAACGGCCTCTTCGCTTGCCTCCACACCCACCGCCCGCGCACCCTCCCTCGCTAGTGGCAGAGTAAAGTTCCCTATCCCGCAGAACATGTCGAGCACCGGTTCTCCCTTAACTGGTGCGACGTACCCCATCACCGTGCGTACCAGCTCACGGTTCATCGGCGCGTTGACCTGGGTGAATTGGTGAGGATAAAACCCAAGTGTCACACCGTATTCGGGTATCTGGTAGTGCAGCAACCGAATGGTCAGGTTGTCGTCATTAATCCCCTGCAGAGTGTCATAGCCTTTGATTTGAGAGAGAACCTCAACTGCCCACCTTGTCTCGAATCGTCGCAAGACCTCGAAATCCTCGACAGTGAGTGGTTGCAGATGACGTACGATAACAGCACAGCGATCATCACCCTGGGAAAGCTCGATCTGCGGTATGGAGCGTGGATCGGATAACTCGCCGATGGCCAACTTAAGAGGTGAAATCAGCCGCGAAAGGACTGGCGTCAGTGTCAGGCAGGCATCAAGGCGAGCAACACGATTGCTAAAAGACTCGCGAAATCCCACCAACACTTGATTACCCACCACGCGCACGCCTAGGCGTGCTTTGCGGCGGTAGCCCAGACGTAACAATGAAACTGGTGCCCGCCAGCTGAGCGGCTCAATCTGCTGCAGCTTGAGCTGCTCAGCGAGTTGGCGCTGCTTGTGTTTGAGCTGTGCGTCCGCAGACATGTGATGGGTTGCACAGCCGCCGCAGCGAGGAAAGTAAGGGCAAGGTGACGGCACCCGGTCAGCGCTCAACTGGTCCACTGGCTGACCGTCGGCAAATCGCTGACTTCCTCTGCGCTTTAAGATTTTCGCCTTGGCAACTTCGCCGGGTAGCGCGTTTCGCACCAACACTGGTCGATCATTGTGTTCACCACCACCCAAGCCCGCTTCAGATAACGATGTGATGCTTAACTCAATTTCTGTGGGTTGCTTTGCCACTTTTTTCCTTAGCGTGCCTGCGCCTAACGCTGAAACATTTTCCGACTGGTCAGGGGTTTATTCCCAAGTAAGGGTTCGATCGCAGATCGCATTAGCAGCTTCGCTGCATCGAGGGCGGCTGGGTCGGCGAAGTCTCGACGAGCGATCGCCTGCAGCACTTTGCCGCTGACTGAACGCACCGGGCCAGTATCTCGGTTGACGAGGTGAAAACCCACCTTTGGTTCGAACCAGTAAACTGCACTATCGCGCAGCCGTTCGCCTGCGACGGAAAAGTCTATGCCGTAGCCCAGGTGATCGAGAAGTTCCAATTCGAATCGGCGCAGCGCTGGCTGTAGTGGATCATCCTCTTCGAGCGCCTCTAGCACACGCATAGCCGATTGAAATACCTGGGGTTCCTGCTGACGCTCGCGCAGTAGTCGAGTCAGGAGTTCCAATACGTAAAAGCCCGCGTACAGGGCTTCGCCCTGCAGCGCGATGAAGTGGTGACTTTCAAACTTCTGGATGGTCACCAGTTCGCTGCGCCCTACCCAACTTACCGTGCCAAGGTTGAAAGGTTGAATACTCGACTGGCCCTGTTTTTTTCCGCGATGGCCCCGCAGTACACCTGCTAAACGGCCCTGTCCCCGGGTGAACATTTGAACAATGGCACTGGTTTCCCGATAGGGCCTGACATGCAGTATCAACGCCAGTTCCATCTGTGCAGCGGGCATGGCGTGGTTCAGTCGTAACCCAAATTACGCATGTGCAGCGCACTATTGGTCCACCCCTTGCGCACTTTAACCCACAAATGCAGCATCACCTGATGATCGAGCATCAGCTCGATATCCTTCCTCGATTCCTGACCGATTAGCTTAAGCCGAGACCCTTGCTTACCAATGACGATACCCTTTTGCCCGTCACGTTCTACGACAATGTCGGCATGGATATCGATCACTTTGTCACCGTGCTTAAAGTGCTCGACGACCACGGTTGCAGAGTGGGGAATTTCATCACCAAGCTGGCGCATCAGTTTTTCACGCACTATTTCCGACACCAGGAAACGCTCGGACTGATCGGTCACCTCATCGTCAGCAAAAAAGTGCGGCCCCAATGGTAACCGTTCAAAGACATGTTCTCGAAAACGCTCGACGCCATCTTCTTTCAAAGCACTCAAGGGTACGATCTCATCGAACAATGAGCGTTCCCCAAGGGCCTGAATTTGCGGTAGCAGGGCAGTCTTATCTTTGATCAGATCAACCTTTGAAAGCACTGCAAACTTTGGCACTTCATGCGCCGCTACCAAGTTCAATACATGTTCGTCCGAGGATGTGGTTTTTCCGCCCTCGATCAGCACTACCAGCAAGTCGACATCAGACAACGCTGAGGTTGCGTTACTTACCATGTAGCGATTTAGCTCTCGCTCGGTTTGCTGATGAATGCCGGGGGTATCCACGTAGATGGCTTGGCGTTGATGTTCGGTGTCTACGCCAATCAAGTTGCGCCTCGTCGTCTGCGGCTTTCGAGACGTTATGCTGATTTTTTGGCCCAAAACATGGTTGAGGAGTGTCGACTTACCCACATTCGGTCGACCAACTAGGGCCACGTAGCCACAACGAGTAACCTCAAGCATCTTGAGAGCCATTGACTGCCAAAGGATTAACGGCCGTCTGATCCTCGAGGTCTCGACCGGCTTTCACTGAATCCTTCCACTGTCCTTTTTTCGCCCCGCTGCCCCTCTTCTTCGCCTTCTTTTGCTTCTGAGAATTGAAGGCATGCTGTTGCGCTAGGGCTAGTATCAACACTTCGTGGGCAGCGGCTTTTTCCGCCGCCCGGCGGGAGGAGTCCGCGGCGATTGCCTGCAAAGAAAGGCTTGGCACCTCACACTTCACCGTATATTGGCGCTGATGATCTGCGCCGCTAACTTGCTCAACAGTATAACTGGGCAGGTCAAGTCTACTGCCCTGCAGCAGCTCCTGGAGACGGGTTTTAGGATCTTTCAAACTTTCTGTATCGAGACCCTGAGTCAATTCCGCGAAGAGTTTTTGCACCAATTGCTGTGCCTGGTCGATCCCCCCGTCCTCATGCACTGCCCCAATTATCGCCTCAAGCGCATCAGCCAAAATGGAGGCTCTTTGTCGACCGCCCGAGCGTATTTCACCCGAACCCAGCTTCAGGTACTGAGCTAAGTCCATTCTCATTGCAACCTGTGCCAGCGTCTTGCCCCGCACCAGCTGAGCACGCATCAAGGACAGCGAGTCTTCTTGAACATGCGGATAGTGGCGGTAAAGCATGTTGCCTACAAGGTAGCCGAGCACCGCATCACCCATAAATTCGAGACGTTCGTTATTAGGTTTGGAGTGGCTCTTGTGGGTTAGAGCCTGCTGCAACAGGTTTTGGTCATTGAATTGATACCCAATACTGTTCTGCAGCGCTTGCAGGGAGTCAGCGGTATCCGTTGAAGACGTCATAGACTACTCGTGGGACCCTTGTTCCAGCCAGCGGTTGCGATCGAATGAAGGCCAATGCCATCCGGGTTCTTTATGCGCCCAAATGGCGATCGCCTTACCAACCACGTTGTTATAAGAGGCCAGTCCCCAGGAGCGCGAGTCCGCGGAATGGTCTCTGTTGTCGCCCATCACCAAGTACTCGCCTGGACCGATGTTCCAGCTTTGCGCGCGTTCCGGGCGGCGGGTGCGGTGCATCAGATGCTCGACACCATCGATTGTTTCGATGTATTCACGAGCAGGAATGCCGAACTGCGGATCAGTAAAATCACGCACAAACGTGTATTTAAGCCGCTCGCCATTAATTGTTAGCGTCTTGTTTTCGTAGCGCACACGATCACCGGGAATACCGATTACCCGCTTAATGAAATAACGCGGGTCGTGGGGCGGTATGAAAACCATCACATCGCCTCTAGCGGGCGGAACGCCTTCGGTGAGCTTTAGGTCGAGCACAGGCATCTTCATACCGTAGGCGTACTTGTCGACCAATATAAAGTCCCCGACTTCCAGGGTAGGCACCATGGACTCCGAAGGAATCTGATAGGGCTCGGCAACAAAGCTGCGCAGTAAAAAAACCGCCACGAAGATTGGGAAGAAAGACCGCGCGTATTCCACCAGAACCGGCTCCGCAACGGCCTCGCTGGAATCCGCTTTAGCGAGCCGTGAAGGCTTAAAAAACCAAGTATCGACGGTCCAAATGACGCCAGAAATTACCGACGCCCAGAATAGGTAATAAGGTAGATCAATATCCATAACGTTCCAGTGCGCACCTAGCGCTCGACTTTAAGTGCCGCCAAAAACGCCTCTTGAGGGATCTCTACCTGGCCCAACTGCTTCATGCGTTTCTTGCCCTCTTTCTGCTTTTCAAGCAGCTTCTTCTTGCGCGTGATATCGCCACCATAACACTTTGCCGTCACATTCTTACGTAGCGCTTTAACAGTTTGTCGTGCAACGATCTGACCGCCAATCGCAGCCTGTACTGCCACATCAAACATCTGCCTTGGGATCAATTCTTTCATTTTTTCCGCTAGAGCCCTGCCTCGGTGCTGAGCCTGATCCCTGTGCACGATACTCGCCAAGGCGTCCACCTTATCGCCATTGATCAATATATCGAGTTTGACTAGCTTCGCACATTCGAATCGCGCAAAACTGTAATCCAGCGAGGCGAAGCCTCGGCTAACCGATTTAAGTCGATCGAAAAAATCCATAACCACTTCGTTCATCGGCATTTCCCAGTGCATGGAAACTTGGCCTTGGGAAAAGTGCATATTTTTTTGCACGCCCCGACGCTCGACGCACAGTGACATCACGTTACCAACATAATCTTGAGGTAATAGAATATTGACCTCGGCAATTGGTTCGCGCATCTCTTTAAAGTTGTTAGGTAGCCTTGACGGATTATCGACCTGCGTCACCGAGCCATCGTTGCCCTCTACCTCGTATACGACCGTCGGCGCAGAGGTAATCAAATCCAAATCGTATTCACGCTCCAGGCGTTCCTGAACTATTTCCATATGCAGCATGCCAAGAAAGCCGCAGCGGAAACCAAACCCAAGGGCATCAGAGGACTCAGGTTCATAAAACAACGAAGCATCGTTCAAAACGAGTTTTTCCAGCGCCTCGCGAAAAGTCTCGAAGTCTTCCGAATGTACGGGAAACAAACCCGCATAAACCTGGGGCTTTACCCGCGCAAAGCCCGGCAGCTGTACCACATCGGGCGTTTTTGCGCTCACAAGCGTATCGCCTACTGGCGCGCCAGTAATTTCCTTGATGCCGGCAACAACATAGCCAACCTCGCCTGCACCCAGACTCTTGTCCGGCTCACGCTTGGGCGTAAATCGCCCGAGCTGATCAATGGTGTGCACTTTGTTGGTGGACTTGACGATGATCTTGTCGCCCTTGTTCAGCCGCCCCTGCATCACTCGAACGAGAGAAACAATGCCGAGATAATTGTCGAACCAAGAATCAATGATCAGCGCCTGTAAGTCTTCGTCATCACTACCTTCTGGGGCTGGAATAGTATCGACCAGGTGACCCAACAGCTCGTCCACACCCTGTCCCGTTTTAGCGCTGCAGGAGGTAATCTCGCTAACATCTAATCCAATAATGTCTTCGATTTCGCCCGCCACGCGCTCAGGCTCGGCCTGAGGCAAATCGATTTTGTTCAAGACCGGCAGCACTTCCAGGCCCTGTTCAATGGCGGTATAGCAGTTGGCCACGCTTTGCGCTTCGACGCCCTGCGCAGCATCTACAACGAGTAAGGCACCTTCACAGGCGGCCAAGGAACGGGATACTTCGTAGCTGAAGTCCACATGCCCTGGGGTATCGATAAAATTCAGTTGGTAGGATTCGCCGTCAGTATGCTGGTATTGCAAGGTCACGCACTGTGCCTTAATGGTAATACCGCGTTCTCTTTCGAGGTCCATGGAGTCGAGAACTTGGGCCTCCATTTCCCGATCTGATAGCCCGCCACAGCGCTGTATAAAGCGATCGGCTAGCGTAGATTTGCCATGGTCAATATGGGCAATAATCGAGAAATTACGGATATGCTGGTTGTCTGCCACGCGACGGCTGCTCCTGTGTGAAGGCGCGCAGTTTAGCCCATACGAAGCAGCCTATATAGCGAAGGTCGCTAGGCTTTTGTCCGGGCCAGCACCATTACTGACCCGGGCAAGGTTTTGGTGAAGAAATGCGCCTCAGTCGGCCTCTGGCACGCGCAGCGTAATGTAGCTGCGGCGTACATTGTTGCCCTGCTGGCGCAGTACCAGTACCGGAACGACATCGCCAGGCTTTGCTGATTCCGCCACTTCCTGCAAAGTCTGCGCGTCGGCAATGACCTTACCTCTCATGCGCAGCACAACATCACCCACACGCATACCTGCTTCTTCCGCAATGCCAGATACCCCTATGACTTCAGCGCCAGCCTCAACACCCAGCGCTTCGAGGCGATCGGCCGAAAGATCCCTGACGGTAATGCCCAAAGCAGACTGCTCCGCAGCCCTGCCTCCACTACCCTGGGCTTCGCTGAGCAGGTTGTCAGGCAGCTCGCCCAGCACGACGTTGAGTTTGACCTCTTTGCCGCCTCGCACCACAATCACTTCAGATTTTTCACCCACTGGCGAGCGGCCCACCCAGTGAGGTAATTCACCCGCACGGGCAATGTCTTCGCCATTAAACCGAATGATGATGTCGTCATCTTGAATACCGCCCGCTTCTGCGGGGCTGCCTTCCATGACTCGAGATATCAGTGCGCCGCGTGGCCGATCCAGGCCAAATGCTTCTGCTAGGTCTGTGGTGAGTTCTAAAATCTCCACGCCCAACCAACCACGCGCGACTCGTCCGTTTGCTTTGAGCTGTTCGACCACATCCATAGCAATGTCGATGGGTATGGCGAAACTCACGCCCATGAACCCGCCGGAATTCGAGTAAATCTGGGCATTAATGCCAATGACCTCGCCATCTAAGTTAAACAAGGGTCCGCCGGAGTTGCCTGGATTAATCGCCACATCGGTTTGAATAAAGGGCACGTAGTCGCCGGTTTGTCGTGTGTTTAGGCTGCGTCCTTTGGCACTGACGATGCCCGCGGTCACGGAGTAGTCAAAGCCGAAGGGCGAGCCGATGGCCAGCACCCACTGTCCGACTTCTACATCGTTAAAGTCACCCATCTTCAATACAGGCAGTTCAGAGTCGGCCTCTATCTTGAGCAATGCCAAATCCGAGCGCTGATCACTACCGATTAGCTCGGCCGTATACTCCGACCGGTCGCTCATA
>JAYYHB010000003.1:0-3520 GCA_036157095.1 Pseudomonadota bacterium | reverse complement strand
TGACGAGCTATTGGACTTGAAATGCGGTGCCATACACGCCGTAGGGCGAGCTGCTGACGATCCGCCACGGCTGATGGATTTAACCTGGGGTAACGCCGACGATCCCAAGGTGACCATTGTCGGAAAGGGGGTGACCTTCGACAGCGGTGGTTTAAACCTCAAGCCAGCAGGGGGTATACGCTTGATGAAAAAAGACATGGGCGGCGCGGCCATTGCTCTGGGTCTAGGCTACCTGATCATGGCCCAAAACCTACCGATACGTCTCAGAGTTCTCATCCCTGCCGCAGAAAACGCCATTTCCGGTAACGCGTTCCGACCCGGTGACGTTCTACATACTCACAAGGGATTGACCGTTGAAATCGACAATACTGACGCAGAAGGCCGACTCCTGCTCTGCGATGCCCTCTCCATAGCAACCAGTGAAAAACCTGAACTCATCGTTGACTATGCAACGCTTACGGGCGCCGCCCGTGGCGCAGTAGGCGCGGAAATCGCGGCGATGTTCTGTAACGATGACGGTCTGGCGCAGGACCTGACCCAAATTGGTAAGACCGAAGACGACACGGTTTGGGCTATGCCGCTGCATGATGACTATGCTTACATGCTCAAAAGTAACGTTGCCGATTTGGTTAACTCCGCAGCCTCCCCTTACGCCGGCGCAGTAACCGCTGCGCTGTTTTTGAAGCGCTTTATTGACGACATTCCTTGGGTACACTTTGACGTGATGGCATTCAACATACGCAATCGCCCTGGTCGCCCGGAGGGAGGTGAGGCTATGGCGTTACGGACTATTTACCGACACCTAGACCGTCAATACGGAGCGAAAGGTGACTGATTTAAAAGCGCTGGAGACCTCGCCGAACGGCACGCGCCTCGACCTGGCTGAATTTCTCGACGTAGTAAAGTTTAACGACCAAGGTTTAGTGCCCGCAATCGCACAGGACAGCGCATCAGGCACCGTGCTGATGTTGGCGTGGATGAATCGTGATGCGATTGACCAAACCCTCGCCTCGGGCTTGGTCACCTATTACTCTCGCAGCCGTCAAAGCCTGTGGCAAAAAGGCGAGACCTCTGGCAACACCCAGCGTCTGGTTGACATGCAATTTGATTGCGACGCTGACGCGATTTTGATGCTGGTAGAGCAAACCGGACCCGCCTGCCACACCAACCGTCCTAACTGCTTTTATCTGAGGGTTGAAGACGGACAGGTGGTCGTACACGCCTGAGAACCAGAGCCCTGCAGCATTGATCTATGGAAAGGAGTAGACTGCGGCGCGCCCAAAAGCGCCACCATTTATCAGATCTGCCGATAGCCGGAGCCTTACCGCGCCATGAGCCAAGCCGAAATTGTCTTCCACAACACACTGAGCGGCAAAAAAGAAATCTTTGAGCCAGCAAATCCAGAGCATGTGACTATTTACGTTTGCGGCCCCACCGTCTACAACTTCGTGCACATAGGCAACGCCCGCCCAGCAGTGGTTTTCGACGTGCTAACCCGGCTGCTGCGCACGCGGTACCCGCAGGTTACTTACGTCAGCAACATCACGGATATAGACGACAAGATCAATGCAGCCGCAGCAGAAAATGGCGAGGACATCACCACCCTGGCCGAGCGCTACGCCCTCGCCTATGAGGAAGACATTAGCGCCCTCGGCGTCCGCGTGCCAGATGTTGTACCCAAGGCGACACACCATATTGCTGAAATCGTCGATATGATCGAAATCCTGATTGGCAAAGGCCATGCCTACGCAAACGAAGGCCATGTGCTCTTTCATGTGCCATCAGACCCAGAGTACGGGTCCCTGGCAAAACGCTCCCTCGAAGACATGATCGACGGCGCCAGAGTCGAGGTTGCCGGTTACAAAAAAGACCCGAAGGATTTCGTGCTTTGGAAGCCCTCCACGGCAGACCAGCCCGGCTGGGAAAGTCCTTGGGGTAGAGGTCGGCCCGGGTGGCATATTGAATGCTCTGCCATGGTAAAAAAACACTTGGGCGACACGATCGATATTCATGGCGGTGGATCAGACCTTACCTTTCCCCACCACGAAAACGAGGCTGCCCAGAGCCGCTGCGCCAATGATCACTCGACCTATGTTCGCTATTGGCTTCATAACGGCATGCTGAACCTGGGCACAGAAAAAATGTCCAAATCGCTGGGCAATGTACTGACCATTCGCAACCTGCTGGAAAAACACAGCAGCGAAGTCCTGCGCTATGCCCTGCTGTCCGGTCAATACCGGTCCTTGCTGACCTGGTCTGATGAACTGCTCGCCCAGGCTCGCGCGAGCTTGGATAGCCTTTACCAGAGTTTACGAGACGCCGGTTCCGAGCAGTCTATAACCAGTGCTGACTTTCACGATGTGGACATACACGAATACCCCAAGGTAGTGGTTGACGCCTTAAGCGATGATCTGAACACCCCCAAGGCTCTTGCGGGCCTGCATGAACTGGCGAATCAGCTGCGACGGGCAACGGACACCGAAGCCAAGAATGCCGCCGTACAACAATTGCTAGCAGGAGGCTCACTTTTGGGACTGCTGATTCAGACCCCCGATACCTATTTCACTCAAGGCCAGCCTAGCGGCGCGAGTTCGATGACTGCCGATGCAATCGAAGCATTAATCGAGCAGCGAAAAGCAGCTCGTGCTAGTGGCGACTATGCCGGCGCAGATCGCATACGTGACGATCTGTTGGCCTCGGGCATCGAGCTAGAAGATTCCCGCGAGGGTACGCGTTGGCGCAAACTGTAGCTAGCACCCAAGAGCATGTATCACGTTGCCATCATTGGTGAGTCTCTAGCTGCCCAGGTTGCCGCCCTGGCCTGCGCGGCAAGCGGCTTCCACGATATTGACCGCCTGCAGGGCTCTCGGCGTCTTAACGAACAACCGCAAGTCTACAGTCTTGGCGCCAACGCCAGCCGTTTGCTCCGCGCCTTGGTACCAGAGTCCATCGAGGGGCTGGGGTTCCAGCCTGATAGACGCCAGGTACGTTTTGCCAAAAGCGCATACTTGCTTGCAGAGCTGCCCCTTGGCGAATTTTATCAACAGCGTTACGGCAGTCCCCTGGTCAACTTTTCGGCTCCCGCGTTAACAGCCTACTTGGAGGAAGAGATTGGCAATCCTCTGAAAAATCCCATGTCTCTCAGCGACGCAGAAACATCTCATCAGTTAACGGTGTTAGCGGACCCCGAGCGCGGCACCAAGGCATGCGATGATGATCCGTCTTTTTTGATCTACCACGCCAGCTTGCCCGATCATCCATTGCGCAAAGCCAACGTGCTTTGGCGGGGCAATAGTCAGTACGTTGAGCAGCTGGCGGATAAAGACCAGGTACACTTTCGGTTCATTACACGAGCCGATATACCCTTTGACCCCGAGCAGTGGCATGACAGCCTGCAAGACGCGTTTGCGGCCAAAATGCAGGTTGGCGGTGTGTCCTTGAATGGGTTCACAGCAGGCGAAACATTGTTCGCCGGGCGGGTCGCCTACCTACAAAGTGCTCTGACGCCGGCGTCACAAAT
>JAYYHB010000002.1:0-3886 GCA_036157095.1 Pseudomonadota bacterium | reverse complement strand
TGCCGTACTTTAAGAAAGCTCAGTGCGCGGACGAGGGGAGGCATAGCGACAATTTTCGCGGTAGCGAGGGCCCCCTTGGTACGACAACGGGCCCGATGAAAAACCCCCTGTATGGCGCCTTTTTGCGGGCTTGCAAAGAGGCTGGGCATGCCTACACCCACGATTTAAATGGCGCGCAACAGGAGGGTTTTGGCCCGATGCCGATGACGGTATCTCAGGGTAAACGCTCCTCTGCCTCCCGCTCTTATCTTCGCCCGGTTAAGGATCGTCGCAACCTGCAGGTGCTTACACAGGCCCAGGTTCAGCGTATCGAAATACGGGGAAATCAGGCCGTCTGCGTTGAAGTCATGCTCAAGGGGCAAATCGAGCGCCTGACTGCAGCAAGAGAAATACTGCTATGCGCTGGTGCCATCAATTCGCCGCAACTGCTGATGTTGTCAGGTATTGGCCCTGGAGCCCAGCTCCAATCAGTGGGTCTGGAGACAATAGTAGATAGCCCGCAAGTCGGTCGAAACCTGATGGATCATCTTGAGGTCTATGTACAACAAGCCTGCACCAAATCCGTTTCCCTGCATAAACATCTTGGCCTCCTTGGACGAGCGAAGATTGGCGTGCAATGGCTGACCACGTACAAGGGTTTGGGCGCCACGAATCACTTTGAAGTCGGCGGCTTTGTTCGCAGTGACCCCTCTCAGGCGCAGCCAGACATTCAATTTCATTTTCTCCCAACCGCCATGAGCTATGACGGTTCCGCCAAAGCCGAGGGACACGGGTTTCAGGTGCATGTTGGACCGATGTTGCCCAAGAGTCGGGGAGCGGTAACCCTTCGCAGTTCTCGGCCGAACGAGGCGCCAAGGATTGTTTTCAACTACATGAGCCATGAAGACGACTGGCTGGTGTTTCGTTCTGCGATTCGCCAGGCGAGAGAGATTTTTTCCCAGCCTGCGCTGGCGCATTTGCGAGGACTGGAGCTCAGTCCAGGCAGACAGTGCCAGAGCGATGCGGAACTCGACGCTTTTGTAGCAGCACACGCAGAAAGCGCCTACCACCCATGCGGCACCTGTCGCATGGGGTCTGATGCCCAGGCCGTGGTCGACCCCGAAGGTCGCGTTAATGGCGTTATCGGTCTCAGGGTCATTGACGCTTCCGTTTTCCCACACATAACCAATGGCAATCTGAATGCGCCAACCATTATGCTTGCCGAGCGCTTGGCGGACCTGATTCGCGGACAGCTCAGCCAATAACTACCTACGAGGTCTGCTGTATCAGGCCGCTTCCTTGAACGTCTTAGACAGAAGATCCGTACTGACGGTGCCTACGCCTTTCATTTTAAGCTCGCTGCGAACGTCTAGATTGAATAGTTTACTGAGATGATCGCGAAACGCTTCGCTGACCTGAATCTGATCAGGGATGCCTGTAGATTCCATGCGGTTGGCCATGTTGGCCTTTTCGCCCCTAAGGTTATAGATGAATTTGATTCGCTATCTGCTCAGAGTAACGCTCGATCTCAGCTGTCTTCGCCGTGTGCAACTCGGTCAAGCGGTCGAAGGTCTGTGCCTCTAAAATCACTTTACTGTTTTTGTAACTAATCCAGCCAACGGTCAGACTTGTTGATAGACAGATCAGCAGTAAAGAGAATGATAGTACGCTCGACAAGTTTTCTCGGGGCATGGTCGTTACCAATCCGTTACGAAAAAATTTTGAAACCCCGCCACAAGCTCGCTCTTGGATTTGTACACTTTTGATCAACAAAAACGAATCAATGCTGATGGGCGGTAGTAAAAAAATATGGACGTCAGTTTTGCATCATGACTCTCGAGCGCTTTGAGCCCATATATAGACTCCTTCGATTAGGGGCTTGGGGTCTGTTAGGCTCGGGTCTAGTGGGCTGTACTGATGCTAAAAATCGCGAACCACAGCCTCCGCGATATACCGAACACTTAGTTTGTCTGGTTGAGGACCCAGAGCGTTTGCAGCATATGTTGCGCCTTGACCTCGACACTGCTCGAGCCGAATTTGTTGGTGGGTTTGGCGGCAGGATCACCTCTTTGAACTCTAATCGTATGGTGATCACACCGAGCGAGGTGCTCATCAACTTTGTGAACGAATCAGTGCAGCCAAGCTCAGGCTTTGAGGTACGGATCGAGCGAGGACAGTTGAGCTATGAACTGGTCTTCGAGGAGGGTCAAAAAACCGGCCAGCCGACGCTCTCCGGTCGCTGCTCGGTGCTTGATGGAGAACAGCTGCGTGCATCAACTCAGTACTCGTTGCTTAGCCTTTACTAAAGCAAGCAGTCGGAACCAGCCATCGGGCAACCCTAATTCTCAATTCAAGAACAAAAGGTCATGGGAAGCAGACCCCACTAACAGATCAGCCAAGGTCAGCACCCAAGCGATGCCGAAAGTGATGACGATCGCCAACTCAACAGCTCTCGCCGTCCACTGCGCTGGGAAGTCAGCGGTCTGGTGATTAAGAGCGGTCCATAATCCCCAAGCTGCTGCCGCCGCGAGACCGATAGCCAACGCTTCGGCTTTAGGCAGAACAAACCAGGCGGCCATGGCAGCGAGGCTGTGCCATACCGGCTGCAGTGGATGGTGACTGATTCGTTTAGGAATTGTTGCGTCGTTTGGGCGCATGAAGTCTTTGGCCTGGTTCCACAGTAGGGCGAGAGAATAAATCAAGCAAACGCCGAGAATCGACTTATTCAACCCGAGACTATCCCGCAGAATAGTCGTCAATAGGCCTAACCAAAGTAAGCTCTGCCAAAGCGTCTTAGTATCTTCGCTGCTGTAGCAAAGCATCCCGGCGATGGCTACTAACCACCAAACTAACAGCAAGGTGGGGAGCAGCAAGGCAAACACTCGAGAGATATCGAGGTCATAGTTGAGCAGCCAGTAGGAGATCCCAGCAGCGAGTAATCCAGCAGTTATTTCCATCGCGATATAACGACGACTAATGTGTCCCTGACAGCAAGCGCTGCGACCACCCAACCAGAGGTATGAAATGATGGGTAGATTGTGTTGGGTCTTGATGGCGCTACCGCATCGTGGACAGCTTGACGGGGGCCAAGCCAGATTATAGCCGCTAGACTCTTCAGGGTGCTCTCGCATGATCGGCAAGCGGTAAACGACTACATTGATAAAGCTGCCGACACAGCAGCCGAGCAAGCCCAGCAGCAGGCTAGTTGTCAAAGGAGAGTGCCACATTAACTCAGTCACGAAACCATCCTCCATGAGTATGGAAACACTAACTCAAGCAATGCACTGGCACGAGCAGGGCTGCTTGAAGAGGATAAAGATGTCGTCGTTGCGTGCTCCCTTGACTGAATTTGTTCAAGGGTTCAAGAGGTGACTCACCCTCGGGAATCGCGCAAACTTTCCCCATGCAAAATGTGAGGAGAGAAGCAGATGAGTGAAGCATGGATCATCGACGCGGCCCGTACGCCTCGAGGTATTGGTAAGCAAGGCAAGGGCGCACTGTGGGAAGTGCATCCGCAGAAGCTACTTTCTTCGGTCCTTACACCATTGGCCGAGCGCAATCACCTGAAGACCGACGAGATCGACGACGTGATTATGTCCTGCAGCACGCAGTTCCAAAAGCAGGGTTCCTGCGTCGGACGCATGGCGGCACTGGATGCCGGGTTCTCCACCAAGGCATCGGGTATGACGCTGGATCGTTTTTGCGGTGGTGGTATTACCTCGGTCAATCTAGCTGCGGCGAACATTATGTCCGGTATGGAAGACCTCGTTGTAGCGGGTGGTGTTGAGATGATGTCCTACACTCGAGGCGAGGCACCGCCATCATCCCTCGATGCTGGCAATGAGGAACTGCGCCGACGGTATCCACAGCTTAACGTGGGTATTGCGGCAGACATCATCGCGACAGA
>JAYYHB010000001.1:0-4000 GCA_036157095.1 Pseudomonadota bacterium | reverse complement strand
CGCCGACCCTTACTCCTAGCGCTTCGAATTTGTCTTGTATGTCACTCAGTTTCACGAACTGACGCATGCAGAAGGGTCACCAATCGACGCTTCGGTTAAAGACAAATAGCAGACCATTGGGTCCTTTGAGATCGGCGAAGCTTTGCGCTGTACCATTATGATCATCAGCCTGCAGCATAGGCGCTTCAGAGCCTACGCTGGGGCCCCAAGCCTCGGCATAGGCTGACGATTCAGCGTTCGCGCTAACCGTTAGCGCGGCAAGTAACCCCGCAAGCCACAATGACGTAATCTTCACACCTAGAAATTTTGACTGCATTGCACCTCCTCAAAGCTACTTTCCCCGTGAACGCTACCAAACTTCTAGAATTAGAAAAAGCTTCCTAGCCGTGCTTGATCGGCACAACACTAACAGCGCCTATTTCGTTCTCAGCGCATTTGGATGAGAGTTCTCGGCTAACTACGCCTCATATTGCTTGGTCGCGAATGGATGAGTAGGTATCTCTTTACTAAGGGAGACTATCAGCTACCAAGGTCGAGCTGATGTTCAATCGCTGCGGGCTAGCCCACATATTGCTGGCAATACGCCCTTCAAAGGCGCATTGAGGCAGGGTCGCGGGGTATCTTACTGAGTGGCAAATAGAACGTCAGGATTCACCATAGTTTTCATTTCGAGGATGTTGCCGTTGGGATCCTGCACAAAGAGTGTTTCCTGCTCAAACTCGGTACCGACAAAGCGACGGTATGGTTCATCAAGGTACTCTAGACCGGAGGCCTCGATGCGCTGCTTCAACGACTGAAAATCTGCCTCTGTCAAATGCGCACCAAAATGCGGTACCGCGACGTTGCCCATGTCCACATCGTGGCGGACGGAAGGCAGAGCCTCGGTGCTTTGATGCAGGGTGAGTTCGTTACCCCAGAAGTCGATGTCTACCCAACGGCCCTCTTCGCGATTACCAGTCTTGCAGCCCAGTACGTCGACATAGAATTGCTCCGTCGTCTTTAAATCTCCGGCAGGGACCGCGAAGTGAAAGGTAGCACTCATAGATGGATCCATTTTTTCGTTGATTTTCGCTTATTTTGGGGTTTACGCAACGTGAATGCTTTTAGGCATCTGCCTCATCGAACGACCAAGGGCGGCGATAAACTGTCTGAAATAACGCGGGGACATCCCGCGCTATCACTCTTTTTGTCGATTTTTTTCCCACTCTATGACAGCTCAAGGCGATTGGCATCGAGTCGACCGCTTCTATGGCGTGCTACTTCAACACGTAGGCTTGCACTAAGATCTCGCTCTTCGCAGTGTCGAGCGTGATCACGTCGAGGTTCTGGGACCCATCATCGATCTGTACGATATTGTGCATCGTGATGGTCGCACCCTCACGGAAGTAATAGCCCGAAAAAGCGCCAAAGGCGATGTCGTCATTGAGTACTCCCCTGCCCTGCCCGGTGACCGTGCCACTGGTCATATCTGTCATCTTTAGGTTGTAGGTTACATAGACCTTGCCGTAAGTACCCATGTCACCTGTTGCCGTGATCGTTGTGCCGTCGTCTCCCAGAATCACCGAGGTCACCTGCATAACCGCATCGGCCTGTCTTTTTTCGAGCTTCAGGACTCCTTCATGATGGCCTGCAAGGCCTACAACAGGGACGAGCAGCGAGAACAATAGCGCAAGAGAATTGATGCCATTTTTCATTATTCTTATCTCCTTAATTTGGCCTGACTCCGATTAGATGCGAATGTTTTATCGGTTTGTCGATGTAAAAGAAAGCCCTTTGAGTTTCTTGAACTTCTGGCCCGCACGCATCGGTGCAGAGCGAGAGACGACCCAGGCTTCAGAGAGTGCTAGCCGTTACACTTTGAGGGCAGATCCAACGTTGGATTGCGGTCGAAAAAACCGACAGGAATCAAATGAAACCCCGTGTATTCAACAGGCATTACGGGCCAGTCCTCCGGGCGCGGCACATGGGTAAGGGCGACAGTATGCCACATCACTAAGTCCCCCTCGGAGATATCCCGATTGTGCTTGGTATACTCCGGCAGCCCACCACCGTTATGCATTACCGTGTGCGCGCCAGCAGCACTGAGTTCATCGTCGGCGTAAGGAGTCACCCACAAGTGATGCTTGCCAAACGCCCCGCGCCTACCCACCACGGACTGCTCGGAAGCTAGCAGTGCAGGCGAGCCTGCCGGCAGCAGCTTGTAAGAAACCGGTTTGCCCAGCCCGTTTAGTGATGCCGGGTTTATTACCTTCCAGTAACGACTGCGTTCTGGGTATACATTGCGCTTGGCGGAAGCCTCGTCGACCAAGTGCGTGGAGACCGACTGAAACTGCGTGCCATCAGGGTTGATGTCGCTGATGGGCAACACTTCAATCTGACTCTCATAAATCGCGTTAGGGCCGCCATCTAAATCCCAATCAAGGCGAAAACAAAAAACATGTTGGTGTACTGGCGAAGCAAGTCCCTCTGCAATCAGTGGCGACTGCGCCGGGTTATGTGTCTCCTCGGTCACTGCGCTGACGCCCACTATGCCCGTGAGCTTGATCTCCATTTGGATCGTGCCGTCCAGATAGAGGTACCAATAAAAGCCGTAATCATAGTTACCGATGGTGAAGATAGAGCTAATGACCAAACGGCGCGAACGTCGTACTTCACTGGTTTGAGACTCGCTGTCGTAGTGCTTCCATTGAATTCCGTAGTCCTCTTCATGCATGCAGATGGCATTTTCAACGGATTTCACCTCGCCTTCCCACGTCACCTGATGAACGTCGAAATAGAATATCTCGCCAAGACAATCGCAGCCCAACTTAAGTGAGTTAACCAACATTCCCATGTTGTACTCCGACGCATCCAATACATGCTTCCAAGCGTGCATGTTGTCGCTATCTCCGTAGGGCACGATCATCTCGGACAGTGCCGCCCGGTAAAGCAGCGGGCGCTGCTGCAGCGAAAGCTGGTGCAGGACAAGTCCATGCACTGGATGCATGGAGACCGAAAACTCATACCCCTGCCATTTGACTCGATAGCCGTCGACCTCAAAGCTAGGACCATCAGGCTGAGTAATTTCTAAATCCTTGAGGCCTGTTCGCGTGCGCTCTTGATGCGCCGCGACAAACCGACCGGGGTTCGGCGGCATGGGTATGACGCCAGAATCTTCCACACGCACCACCTGCCCCGCTGTTATGTCAACATGGCATATTAGTCCGTGAATCGGGCGCGCATAGCCATTATCGGTTTTGTCGTCACGCACAAAGGCGATGCAGCGAACGGCTCGGTGTCCGAAGGGAATTTCGTCAACCGCGTATCCGCCCGCAGGCCAGGGATCTATTTGAATCCGCTCAATGTCCTCTTTAGTGTCGCAAGCGATGCCTCGAGCTTTTACCGCAGAAAGCCATTCGGCATTTCCCTTGGTAAGCTGAACTGCAACCCCCAAGTCATAATATCCGTAGGGTGCCTGAGCATCGTCGCCAAGCCGTATCAAACGCTCGACCTTGTCTTCTGCCAGATTGACATAAGCCTCAAAACCGCCGTCAGGCACGCTATCTGTGCCGAGAAACTTCACAATGCGTGGAACCGCTCGCCCGGCTTTGACATCGGCCTTGGCCGGTTCATCAAGACCTGAAGAGCAAAATACTGCCCTTTCGTCGCCATGCTCGCGGCGAAAAATCTCAACGGCTTTCTCAATCTCTGTCGCCGTCAGCGGCGCTAATGGATTAATCACGATACCCCCCTTACTGGTTTAAAGCCCTCGGTTGCGAACGACGAGCGTGTTCGAATACGTAAGATAACACTAGCCGCTACTCGCACCCGATCTGGTCATCACTCTGTTCAAGCGTTGTATTCCGGGCTTGACGCAGTGGCCAGAGAACCGTAGGACAGCAGATCAGAGCTCTAATCCCTATTCTCAATTCGAATCACGTAAAATAGGTTCACAATCTCCTTGGCTTCGCCATCGACTACCAAGGGCTCAAATCTAGTGCTGTTCAAAAATCCCCTCGTC